>NZ_JBEXCS010000045.1:0-73180 GCF_040605395.1 Streptomyces sp. NPDC005648
GTGGCGCCGACGATGTGCAACTCGCCCCGGGCCAGCGCCGGTTTGAGGATGTTGCCCGCTGTGGTGCTGTGAGGCTCAGCTCTCCTCGTGAGCCACCGCGCGGCGCGCGTCGGCGTCCAGCACGCCCCAGCTGATCAGCTGCTCGGTGAGGACCGAGGGGGACTGGTCGTAGATGACGGCGAGTGTGCGCAGGTCGTCCTGGCGGATCGAGAGCACCTTGCCGTTGTAGTCACCGCGCTGCGACTGGATGGTGGCCGCGTAGCGCTGGAGCGGGCCCGCCTTCTCGGCCGGCACGGTGGCCAGCCGCTCCAGGTCCAGGACCAGCTTCGGCGGGGGCTCGGCCGCACCGCCCGGGGTGGTGCCCGGCAGCAGCTCCTGGACGGGAACGCCATAGAAATCCGCCAGTTCGGCGAGACGCTGTACGGTCACCGCGCGGTCACCGCGCTCGTACGAACCGACCACGACCGCCTTCCAGCGTCCCTGGCTCTTCTCCTCGACACCGTGGAGGGAAAGGCCCTGCTGGGTGCGGATGGCCCGGAGCTTGGCCCCGAGCTGTTTGGCGTATTCGCTGGACATATAGCTCCCCGGACACTGTGTCGACGCGGCTGCAGTGGTTCCGCGGCCGCGCGTCTGGTAACTCACTGTGAGGTTACGCAGCGTGATTCTTCTGCGTCAAGCCGAATGGTCCACACCGACTCTTCCGTGCCGGCGATGGCCGATTAGGCCAGGGGGGTGATCAGGGGTCTCGCCCCGGCCTGCTAACGTTGATGGCGCAAATCCGACGTCCTTTAAGGTCCGTCCCGTGAGGCGGAGAAGGAGGTCCGTTTCGTATGGACAAGACAAACAAAGACGACACGTCCGGATTCCCGGTGTCCGATGCCCGGCCCGTCCTCGAAGGGCCCGACATCGCCAGGGTGTTGACCCGTATCGCCCACGAGATCGTCGAGCGCGCCAAGGGCGCCGACGACGTGGTGCTCCTCGGCATTCCGACCCGCGGCGTCTTCCTCGCCCAGCGGCTCGCCGTCAAGCTCGAGGAGATCACCGACCGCAAGATCCCGGTCGGTTCGCTCGACATCACCATGTACCGCGACGATCTGCGCATGCACCCGCCGCGCGCGCTGGCCCGCACGGACATCCCCGGTGACGGCATCGACGGCAGGCTCGTGGTCCTCGTCGACGACGTGCTCTTCTCCGGCCGCACCATCCGCGCCGCCCTCGACGCCCTGAACGACATCGGGCGCCCCCGCGCGGTGCAGCTCGCGGTCCTGGTCGACCGCGGCCACCGCGAACTGCCCATCCGCGCCGACTACGTCGGCAAGAACCTCCCCACGTCGCTGCGGGAGACGGTCAAGGTCCAGCTCGCCGAGGAGGACGGTCGCGACACCGTGCTGCTCGGCGCGAAGCAGACCCACTAGCAGGTGTGCCGGGCACTCCTCGGTGTGCCCTCGCCTGCCCGGCTGTGCCTCCCCGGGGGACGCCCCCGGACCCCCGTCCCCACTGAACTGTCTTAACTGTCTTACGGAGCCTGACAGATGCAGCGTCATCTCATCTCGGCCGCCGACCTCACCCGTGACGACGCCGTCCTGATCCTCGACACCGCCGAGGAGATGGCCCGGGTCGCCGACCGGCCGATCAAGAAACTGCCGACCCTGCGCGGTCGTACCGTCGTGAACCTCTTCTTCGAGGACTCCACGCGCACGCGTATCTCCTTCGAAGCCGCCGAGAAGCGCCTGTCCGCGGACGTCATCAACTTCACCGCCAAGGGGTCGAGCGTCTCCAAGGGCGAGTCCCTGAAGGACACCGCGCAGACCCTGGAGGCCATGGGCGTCGACGCCGTGGTCATCCGGCACGGAGCCTCCGGAGCCCCGTACCGGCTCGCCACCTCGGGCTGGATCGACGCCGCCGTGATCAACGCCGGCGACGGCACCCACCAGCACCCCACACAGGCCCTGCTGGACGCGTTCACCATGCGCCGCCGCCTCGTCGGCCGGGACGCCGGCCTCGGCCAGGACCTGTCCGGCAAGCGCATCACCCTCGTCGGTGACGTCCTGCACAGCCGGGTCGCCCGTTCCAACGTCGATCTGCTGCACACCCTGGGCGCCCAGGTCACCCTCGTCGCGCCGCCCACCCTGGTGCCGGTCGGCGTCGAGACCTGGCCGTGCGAGGTGTCGTACGACCTCGACAGCACGCTGCCCAAGTCCGACGCGGTGATGATGCTGCGCGTGCAGCGCGAGCGCATGAACGCGGCGTTCTTCCCGACCGAGCGCGAGTACTCGCGGCGCTACGGCCTCGACGGCGACCGGATGGCGCGGATGCCGGAGCACGCCGTCGTGATGCACCCGGGGCCGATGGTCCGCGGCATGGAGATCACCGCCGAGGTGGCCGACTCGGAGCGCTGCACCGTCGTCGAGCAGGTCGCAAACGGAGTCTCCATCCGGATGGCCGTTCTGTACCTGCTGCTCGGTGGCAACGAGCCCGCCGTCACCCACGCCCGCACCATCGAGGAGAAGTAAGAACATGAGCAAGATCCTGATCCGTGGTGCGAAGGTGCTCGGCGGCGAGCCGCAGGACGTGCTGATCGACGGCGAGACCATCGAGGCGGTCGGCTCGGGGCTGTCCGCGGAGGGCGCGGACGTCGTCGAGGCGGACGGCAAGGTGCTGCTGCCAGGTCTGGTCGACCTCCACACCCATCTGCGTGAGCCCGGCCGCGAGGACTCCGAGACGGTCCTCACCGGCACCCGGGCGGCCGCGAGCGGCGGCTACACCGCCGTGTTCGCCATGGCCAACACCTTCCCCGTGGCCGACACCGCCGGCGTCGTCGAGCAGGTGTGGCGACTGGGCCGGGAGCACGGGTACTGCGACGTGCAGCCCATCGGCGCCGTCACCGTGGGCCTGGAGGGCAGGAAGCTCGCCGAACTCGGCGCCATGCACGAGTCGGCCGCCGGGGTCACCGTCTTCTCCGACGACGGCAAGTGCGTCGACGACGCGGTGATCATGCGCCGGGCGCTGGAGTACGTGAAGGCCTTCGGCGGGGTCGTCGCCCAGCACGCGCAGGAGCCGCGGCTGACCGAGGGCGCCCAGATGAACGAGGGTGTCGTCTCGGCGGAACTGGGCCTCGGGGGCTGGCCCGCGGTGGCCGAGGAATCGATCATCGCCCGGGACGTCCTGCTCGCCGAGCACGTGGGGTCCCGGGTGCACATCTGCCATCTCTCGACCGCCGGCTCGGTCGAGATCGTCCGCTGGGCCAAGTCCCGCGGCATCGACGTCACGGCCGAAGTGACCCCGCACCACCTGCTCCTCACCGACGAACTGGTCCGGTCGTACAACCCGGTCTACAAGGTCAACCCGCCGCTGCGCACCGAGCGCGACGTCCTCGCCCTGCGCGAGGCGCTCGCCGACGGCACGATCGACATCGTCGCCACCGACCACGCCCCGCACCCGCACGAGGACAAGGACTGCGAGTGGGCCGCGGCCGCCATGGGGATGGTGGGCCTGGAGACCGCGTTGTCGGTGGTGCAGGAGACCATGGTGGACACCGGGCTCCTCACCTGGGCCGGGGTCGCCGAGCGCATGTCCGCCAAGCCCGCCGCGATCGGGCGGGCGAAGGGGCACGGACGTCCCGTCTCGGCTGGTGAGCCCGCCAACCTCACGCTCGTCGACACGGCATACCGTGGGTCCGTGGACCCCGCGGGCTTCGCCTCGCGCAGCCGGAACACCCCGTACGAGGGGCGTGAGCTGCCGGGCCGTGTCACGCACACGTGGCTCCGGGGCAAGGCCACGCTCGTCGACGGGAAGCTCACGTGACACCTGCAACTCTGCTCGCGACCGGACTCACGACCGGCCTCGCCGCCGAAAAGAAGTCGGCCGCGGTCACCGACTGGGCCGCCCGGATCGGCTGGCTCGTGGGCCTCGCCCTGTTCGTCGCGCTCGTCTACTGGCTGATGCGTGAGGGCTGGAAGTGGCGCGGCACCCTGCAGGGCGACCTCCCCGCGCTGCCCAGCGCGCCGGACGAGCCCGGCGAGGCGAGACTGACGATGAGCGGCCGCTACCACGGCTCCACCACCGCAGGTCAGTGGCTCGACCGCATCGTGGCGCACGGCCTCGGCACCCGGAGCCGGGTCGAGCTCACGCTGACGGACGCGGGACTGGACGTGGTACGCCCCGGGGCCACCGACTTCTTCATCCCGGCCGAGGCGCTGCGCGAGGCCCTGCTCGGCAAGGGCATCGCCGGCAAGGTCCTGACCGAGGGCGGACTGCTCGTGGTCACCTGGGCGCACGGCGACCGGCTGATCGACTCCGGGTTCCGCTCGGACCACGCGGCCGAGCACACCGAGTGGGTCGACACCCTGAACCAGATGATCAACAAGACGGAAGGCGCACGATGACAACCTCCACCAGGGGAGCCACCCGGGTTCCCGCCGTACTCGTCCTGGAGGACGGCCGGACCTTCCGCGGCCGCGCCTACGGGGCCGTGGGGGTGACCTTCGGCGAGGCGGTCTTCTCGACCGGCATGACCGGCTACCAGGAGACCCTCACCGACCCGTCGTACGACCGCCAGATCGTCGTCGCCACCGCCCCGCAGATCGGCAACACCGGCTGGAACGACGAGGACGACGAGTCCCGGCGAATCTGGGTCTCCGGCTATGTCGTCCGCGACCCCGCGCGCGTGCCGTCCAACTGGCGCGCCAAGCGTGCCCTGGACGACGAACTGGTCGCACAGGGCATCGTCGGCATCAGCGGGATCGACACCCGCGCGCTCACCCGCCATCTGCGCGAGCGCGGCTCGATGCGCGCCGGGATCTTCTCCGGCACGGAGATCACCGCCGAGGACGAGCTCCTCGCGCGCGTGCGGGCCCAGCCCCAGATGAAGGGCGCCTCGCTGTACGAGGAGGTCGCCACCCAGGAGGCGTACGTCGTCCCGGCGATCGGCGAGAAGAGGTTCACCGTCGCCGCGATCGACCTCGGCATCAAGGGCATGACCCCGCACCGCATGGCCGAGCGCGGCATCGAGGTGCACGTCCTGCCCGCCACCGCCACCGCCGACGAGGTCTACGCCGTCAACCCCGACGGGGTGTTCTTCTCCAACGGCCCCGGCGACCCGGCCACCGCCGACGGCCCGGTCGAGCTGATGACCGCGGTCCTGGAGCGCAGGACGCCGCTGTTCGGCATCTGCTTCGGCAACCAGATCCTGGGCCGCGCGCTCGGCTTCGGCACCTACAAGCTGAAGTACGGCCACCGGGGCATCAACCAGCCCGTGCAGGACCGGACGACCGGCAAGGTCGAGGTCACCGCGCACAACCACGGCTTCGCCGTGGACGCCCCGCTGGACAAGGTCAGCGAGACGAGGTTCGGGCGCGCCGAGGTCTCCCACGTCTGCCTGAACGACGACGTGGTCGAGGGCCTCCAGCTGCTCGACCAGCCTGCCTTCAGCGTCCAGTACCACCCCGAAGCGGCCGCCGGCCCGCACGACGCCGCCTACCTGTTCGACCGCTTCACGTCTTTGATGAGCACAGTCCTGATGGAGGGCCAGCGTGCCTAAGCGCACCGATATCCAGTCCGTCCTGGTCATCGGCTCCGGCCCGATCGTCATCGGCCAGGCCGCCGAGTTCGACTACTCCGGCACCCAGGCGTGCCGCATCCTGCGGTCCGAGGGCCTGCGGGTCGTCCTGGTCAACTCCAACCCGGCGACGATCATGACCGACCCGGAGATCGCCGACGCCACCTACGTCGAGCCGATCACCCCGGAGTTCGTCGAGAAGATCATCGCCAAGGAGCGCCCCGACGCCCTCCTGCCCACCCTGGGCGGCCAGACGGCCCTCAACACGGCCATCTCGCTGGACGAGAACGGCGTCCTGGCCAAGTACGGCGTCGAGCTGATCGGCGCCAACGTCGAGGCGATCCACAAGGGCGAGGACCGCGACCAGTTCAAGCTGGTCGTCGAGGCCGTCCGGCAGAAGATCGGCCACGGCGAGTCCGCCCGCTCGGTCATCTGCCACTCCATGGAGGACGTCCTCGCCGGCGTCGACACCCTCGGCGGCTACCCGGTCGTCGTCCGTCCGTCCTTCACCATGGGCGGCGCGGGCTCCGGCTTCGCCCACGACGAGGAGGAGCTGCGCCGCATCGCGGGCCAGGGCCTCACCCTCTCGCCGACCACCGAGGTGCTCCTGGAGGAGTCCATCCTCGGCTGGAAGGAGTACGAGCTGGAGCTGATGCGCGACAAGCACGACAACGTCGTGGTCGTCTGCTCCATCGAGAACTTCGACCCCATGGGCGTGCACACCGGCGACTCGATCACCGTCGCGCCCTCGATGACGCTCACCGACCGCGAGTACCAGATCCTGCGGGACATCGGCATCGCCGTGATCCGCGAGGTCGGCGTCGACACCGGCGGCTGCAACATCCAGTTCGCGGTCAACCCCGAGGACGGCCGGGTGATCGTCATCGAGATGAACCCGCGCGTGTCGCGTTCCTCGGCCCTCGCCTCCAAGGCGACCGGCTTCCCCATCGCCAAGATCGCCGCCAAGCTCGCCGTCGGCTACACCCTCGACGAGATCCCGAACGACATCACCCAGGAGACCCCGGCCTCCTTCGAGCCCACGCTCGACTACGTGGTCGTCAAGGCCCCCCGGTTCGCCTTCGAGAAGTTCCCGCAGGCCGACTCCACGCTGACCACCACCATGAAGTCGGTCGGCGAGGCCATGGCCATCGGCCGCAACTTCACCGAGGCCTTCCAGAAGGCGCTGCGCTCGCTGGAGAAGAAGGGCAGCCAGTTCACCTTCGTCGGCGAGCCCGGCGACAAGGAGACGCTGCTGGCGGAGTCCGTCCGTCCCACCGACGGCCGGATCAACACCGTCATGCAGGCCATCCGCGCGGGCGCCACGCCCGAGGAGGTCTTCGAGTACACGAAGATCGACCCCTGGTTCGTCGACCAGCTCTTCCTGATCAAGGAGCTCGCCGACGAGCTCGCCGAGGCGCCCGAGCTGACCCGGGACCTGATCGCCGAGGCCAAGCGGCACGGCTTCTCCGACCAGCAGATCGGCGAGATCCGCGGTCTGCGTGAGGACGTCGTGCGCGAGGTGCGGCACGCGCTGGGCATCCGCCCGGTCTACAAGACGGTCGACACCTGCGCCGCCGAGTTCGCGGCGAGGACGCCGTACTTCTACTCCTCCTACGACGAGGAGAGCGAGGTCGCGCCGCGCGAGAAGCCGGCCGTGATCATCCTGGGCTCCGGCCCGAACCGCATCGGCCAGGGCATCGAGTTCGACTACTCCTGCGTCCACGCCTCCTTCGCGCTGAGCGACGCCGGCTACGAGACCGTGATGGTCAACTGCAACCCGGAGACCGTCTCCACGGACTACGACACCTCCGACCGCCTGTACTTCGAGCCGCTGACGCTGGAGGACGTGCTGGAGATCGTCCACGCGGAGCAGCAGGCGGGCCCCGTGGCGGGCGTCGTCGTCCAGCTGGGCGGCCAGACCCCGCTGGGCCTCGCGCAGGCGCTCAAGGACAACGGCGTGCCGATCGTGGGTACCTCGCCGGAGGCCATCCACGCGGCCGAGGACCGGGGCGCCTTCGGGCGGGTGCTCGCCGAGGCGGGCCTGCCGGCCCCCAAGCACGGCACCGCCACCACCTTCGCCGAGGCCAAGGCCATCGCCGACGAGATCGGCTACCCGGTCCTGGTGCGGCCGTCGTACGTCCTCGGCGGGCGCGGTATGGAGATCGTCTACGACGAGACGCGCCTCGCGTCCTACATCGCCGAGTCGACCGAGATCAGCCCCTCCCGGCCGGTCCTGGTCGACCGCTTCCTGGACGACGCGATCGAGATCGACGTCGACGCCCTGTACGACGGCGAGGAGCTCTACCTCGGCGGCGTCATGGAGCACATCGAGGAGGCCGGCATCCACTCCGGCGACTCGGCGTGCGCGCTGCCCCCGATCACCCTGGGCGGGTTCGACATCAAGCGGCTGCGGGCCTCGACGGAGGCCATCGCCAAGGGTGTCGGCGTCCGCGGCCTGATCAACATCCAGTTCGCCCTGGCCGGCGACATCCTGTACGTCCTGGAGGCCAACCCGCGCGCGTCCCGTACGGTCCCCTTCACCTCGAAGGCGACCGCCGTGCCGCTCGCGAAGGCCGCCGCCCGGATCTCGCTCGGCGCGACCGTGGCCGAGCTGCGGGCGGAGGGTCTGCTTCCGGCCAACGGGGACGGCGGCGAGCTCCCGCTCGACGCGCCGATCTCCGTCAAGGAGGCGGTCATGCCCTGGTCCCGCTTCCGGGACATCCAGGGACGTGGCGTCGACACCGTCCTCGGCCCGGAGATGCGCTCCACCGGCGAGGTCATGGGCATCGACTCGGTCTTCGGCACGGCGTACGCCAAGTCGCAGGCCGGCGCCTACGGCCCGCTGCCCACCAAGGGCCGCGCGTTCATCTCGGTCGCCAACCGCGACAAGCGCTCGATGATCTTCCCGGCCCGCGAGCTGGTCGCCCACGGTTTCGAGCTGCTCGCCACCTCCGGCACGGCCGAGGTCCTCAAGCGCAACGGCATCAAGGCCACGGTGGTGCGCAAGCAGTTCGAGGGCACCGGCCCGAACGGCGAGAAGACCATCGTCCAGCTCATCCACGACGGCGAGGTCGACCTCATCGTCAACACCCCGTACGGCACCGGCGGACGCCTCGACGGCTACGAGATCCGTACGGCGGCCGTGGCGCGGTCGGTCCCGTGCCTGACGACGGTCCAGGCGCTCGCCGCGGCCGTCCAGGGCATCGACGCCCTCAACCACGGTGACGTGGGCGTCCGTTCGCTCCAGGAACACGCGGAACACCTGACCGCGGCCCGCGACTAGCAGCCCTGAGGGGGACACCGGAACCGGTGTCCCCCTCTTCGTGAGGACACCCATGTCTTCGTGAGGAACCATGTACAAGATCTTCTTCAACCTCGTCTTCAAGCGCATGGACCCGGAGAACGCCCACCACCTGGCCTTCCGCTGGATCCGCCTCGCCGCCCGCGTCCCCGTCCTGCGCACCTTCGTCGCGGCGGCCCTCGCGCCCCGTCACAAGGAGCTGCGCACCGAGGCCTTCGGGCTGCGCATGCACGGCCCGTTCGGGCTCGCCGCCGGCTTCGACAAGAACGCGGTCGCGATCGACGGCATGTCGATGCTGGGCTTCGACCACGTCGAGATCGGCACGGTGACCGGGCAAGCGCAGCCCGGCAATCCCCGAAAGCGCCTGTTCCGGCTCGTGAAGGACCGTGCGCTCATCAACCGCATGGGCTTCAACAACGAGGGCTCGCTGGCCGTGGCGGCCCGTCTGGCGTCACGTGAGCCGGTCTTCAGGACGGTCGTGGGCGTCAACATCGGCAAGACCAAGGCCGTCCCGGAGGCGGAGGCGGTCGGCGACTACGTGAAGTCCACGCAGCGGCTGGCGCCGTACGCCGACTATCTGGTGGTGAACGTCTCCTCGCCCAACACGCCCGGTCTGCGCGACCTCCAGGCCACCGAGGCGCTGCGGCCGCTCCTGAGCGCCGTCCGCGAGGCCGCGGACCGCACGGTGACCGGTCGGCGTGTCCCGCTGCTGGTCAAGATCGCGCCGGACCTCGCCGACGAGGACGTCGACGCCGTCGCCGACCTGGCCGTCGAGCTCGGCCTGGACGGGATCATCGCCACCAACACGACCATCGCGCGCGAGGGGCTCGGCCTGAAGTCCGAGCCCTCGCTGGTGAAGGAGACCGGCGGATTGTCCGGGGCCCCTCTCAAGGCGCGCTCCCTGGAGGTGCTGCGGCGCCTCTACGCGCGCGTGGGCGACCGCATCACCCTGGTGGGCGTCGGAGGCATCGCGAGCGCCGAGGACGCCTGGGAGCGCATCCTGGCCGGTGCCACGCTCGTGCAGGGCTACAGCGCCTTCGTCTACGAGGGGCCCTTCTGGGGCCGCGCCATCCACAAGGGGCTCGCCGCCCGCCTGCGTACGAGCCCGTACGCCACCCTCGCCGACGCGGTCGGCGCCGACGTGAGGAAGAACGGATGACTGTCCTCGAACCCTTCGGCGCGCGCCTGAGGCGGGCCATGGACGAGCGCGGCCCCCTCTGCGTCGGCATCGACCCGCACGCGTCCCTGCTCGACCAGTGGGGTCTCAACGACGACGTGGCCGGATTGGAGCGGTTCTCCCGCACGGTCGTCGAGGCCGTGGCCGACCGGGTCGCCGTGCTGAAACCGCAGAGCGCCTTCTTCGAGCGCTTCGGCTCGCGCGGGGTCGCCGTACTCGAGAAGTCGGTCGAACAGGCGCGGGCGGCCGGCGCGCTGGTCGTCATGGACGCCAAGCGCGGCGACATCGGATCGACCATGGCCGGGTACGCCGAGGCCTTCCTGCACAAGGGCTCCCCGCTGTTCTCGGACGCCCTGACCGTCTCGCCCTACCTGGGCTACGGCTCGCTCTCGCCGGCGATCGCGCTGGCCCGGGAGAACGGGACGGGGCTGTTCGTGCTGGCCCTCACCTCCAACCCGGAGGGCGGTGGGGTCCAGCACGCCGTGCGGGCCGACGGACGCACCGTCGCAGCGACGATCCTCGGCCATCTCGCGGCCGAGAACGAGGGGGAACAGCCCCTGGGGTCCTTCGGGGCCGTCGTGGGCGCCACGCTGGGCGACCTGTCGTCGTACGACCTGGACATCAACGGTCCGCTGCTCGCCCCCGGTGTCGGCGCGCAGGGGGCCACCCCGGCCGACCTGCCGTCCGTCTTCGGGGCCGCGGCGCGCAACGTGGTGCCGAACGTGAGCCGGGGAGTGCTGCGGCACGGGCCGGACATCGGGGCTCTGCGGGCCTCCGCCGACCGCTTCGCGGAGGAGATCCGGGCCGCCTTGGCAGAGGTGTGAGCTGTACCACGTAGGAGATTCCCGAGACGACCGTATGCGGCTTCCCTGACGGTCGTCTCGGGCGTTCCAGGAGGTCATACGGGTCCTCCGACGACTGTTCGAAAGCCCGCTTGAGCCTGGATACATCCTCAAATCCGGGGCATTATGTCCTAAATGTCCGTCCTGGCGGAGGCTGACCAGGACTTTTCCGCTGTTCTCGCTGACTCCGGCGGAGTTGGCCGCTAGTCTCCGACGAGAGTCACCGGGCGAGCGTGTTGCTCGTGGCTCCCCAGGTGTGGGGCGACTAGGTTCCTCACCGGTCCGTATCCGACAGTTCGACATCCGAGGTGACGTAGGCGTGGCTCTTCCGCCCCTTACCCCTGAACAGCGCGCAGCCGCGCTCGAAAAGGCCGCCGCGGCTCGCCGGGAGCGGGCCGAGGTCAAGAATCGACTCAAGCACTCCGGCGCCTCCCTGCACGAGGTCATCAAGCAGGGCCAGGAGAACGACGTCATCGGCAAGATGAAGGTCTCCGCGCTGCTCGAGTCCCTGCCGGGCGTGGGCAAGGTCCGCGCCAAGCAGATCATGGAGCGACTCGGCATCTCCGAGAGCCGCCGTGTGCGGGGTCTCGGCTCCAACCAGATCGCTTCTCTGGAGCGTGAGTTCGGCAGCACCGGTTCCTGAGTCCGGTGACCTCCGGACCAGGAGTCCCGGGCACCCCGGGATTGCTGGAATAATCGCTGCATGGCTGCAACATTCCGGGGGACGACCCCCGAGCCCCCGGACGTACGTCCGCGGCTGACCGTGCTCTCCGGCCCCTCCGGGGTCGGCAAGAGCACGGTCGTCGCCCATATGCGCAAGGAACACCCCGAGGTGTGGCTCTCGGTGTCGGCGACGACCCGCAAGCCCCGCCCCGGCGAGAAGCACGGAGTCCACTACTTCTTCGTCACCGACGAGGAGATGGACAAGCTGATCGCCAACGGTGAGCTGCTGGAGTGGGCCGAGTTCGCAGGCAACCGGTACGGCACCCCGCGTACGGCGGTGCTGGACCGGCTGGAGGCGGGCGAGCCGGTGCTCCTGGAGATCGACCTCCAGGGCGCCCGGCAGGTCCGCGAGTCCATGGCGGACGCCCAGCTGGTGTTCCTGGCTCCTCCCTCCTGGGAGGAGCTCGTGCGCAGGCTCACCGGGCGGGGCACCGAGCCGCCCGAGGTGATCGAGCGCCGTCTGGACGCGGCACGGATCGAGCTGGCGGCGGAGCCGGAGTTCGACGTGACCCTGGTCAACACCTCCGTCGAGGACGTCGCTCGCGAGCTGCTAGCCTTGATGCACGTAGTGTGATCACGATCTGTGATCGTCACTGATTGACTGACTCTTTTCCCATCCATCGGAAGGTAGAGCGTGTCCTCTTCCATCTCCGCGCCCGAGGGCATCATCAACCCGCCGATCGACGAGCTCCTCGAGGCCACCGACTCGAAGTACAGCCTCGTGATCTACGCGGCCAAGCGTGCCCGCCAGATCAACGCGTACTACTCGCAGCTCGGCGAGGGCCTCCTCGAGTACGTCGGTCCGCTCGTCGACACCCATGTGCACGAGAAGCCGCTCTCGATCGCCCTGCGCGAGATCAACGCGGGTCTGCTGACGTCCGAGGCCGTCGAGGGCCCCGCGCAGTAGTACGCGGCAGTACACAGCAGAAGCTGCGGTAGTACTTTCGTATTGCAGTTGGCTTTTCCACAGGCCCGACAGCGCGACTGTCGGGCCTGTGGTCTGCGGGGGTGCGGGGGTCGTCCCCCGCTGTGATGCAGCATGGGACCTGTACGTTGCCGAGCCGGGGAGAGACGGTGGACAAGCCCAAGGTCGTGCTGGGGGTCAGCGGCGGCATCGCCGCGTACAAGGCCTGTGAGCTGCTGAGAAGGTTCACCGAGTCGGGCCATGACGTCCGCGTCGTCCCCACCGCCTCCGCGCTGCACTTCGTCGGTGCCGCGACCTGGTCCGCCCTGTCCGGCAACCCCGTCTCCACCGAGGTCTGGGACGACGTCCACGAGGTCCCGCACGTCCGCATCGGGCAGCACGCCGACCTGGTGGTCGTCGCCCCGGCCACCGCCGACATGCTCGCCAAGGCGGCCCACGGCCTCGCCGACGACCTGCTCACCAACACCCTCCTCACCGCCCGCTGTCCGGTCGTCTTCGCGCCCGCCATGCACACGGAGATGTGGGAGCACCCGGCCACCCAGGAGAACGTGGCGACGCTACGGAGCCGCGGCGCCGTCGTCATCGAGCCCGCCGTCGGCCGCCTCACCGGCGTCGACACCGGCAAGGGCCGCCTGCCCGACCCGACGGAGATCTACGCCGTCTGCCGCCGTGTGCTCGCCCGGGGAGTCACCGAGCCCGACCTCCGGGGCCGGCATGTGGTCGTCAGCGCCGGCGGCACCCGCGAGCCCCTCGACCCGGTCCGCTTCCTCGGCAACCGCTCCTCCGGCAAACAGGGCTACGCCCTCGCCCGCACCGCCGCCGCGCGCGGCGCCCGGGTCACACTGATCGCCGCCAACACCGGACTGCCGGACCCGGCGGGCGTCGACGTCCTCCAGGTCGGCACCGCGGTGCAGCTGCGCGAGGCGGTGCTGAAGGCGGCGGCGGACGCGGACGCCGTGGTGATGGCGGCGGCGGTGGCCGACTTCCGTCCGGCGGCCTACGCGGCCGGAAAGATCAAGAAGAAGGACGACCGGGAACCGGAGCCCATCGTTCTCGTACGGAATCCGGACATCCTCGCGGAGATCTCCACCGAGCGCGCCCGCCCCGGACAGGTGATCGTCGGCTTCGCCGCGGAGACCGACGACGTCCTCGCCAACGGCCGCGTCAAACTGCGGCGCAAGGGCTGCGACCTGCTGGTGGTGAACGAGGTGGGGGAGCGCAAGACCTTCGGCTCCGAGGAGAACGAGGCCGTGGTGCTCGGCGCCGACGACAGCGAGACGCCCGTGGCGCGGGGCCCCAAGGAAGATTTGGCCGAAACCGTCTGGGACCTGGTGGCGGAACGCCTCGGCTGAATGTTTCATCGCTTCTCGGTCCCCTGAAACCTCTGCCACAGGGGTGTGGCGACCCTGGCCAAGCCCACCGGGAATTGGGCAGAATGCGCGTGCCGCAGGTCACAGCCCTCCCGAGAGGCGAGACAGGGGGGCCGCCCGCGGAGTACGACCGATAAACTGTTCTCGGACGATGCCGGGCGCAGCCCCCGAGCCCGTCCGCCAATGATCAGCCAGCAGCCGCTGCAACCCCAGGGAGCGTTGTGTCCCGTCGTCTCTTCACCTCGGAGTCCGTGACCGAGGGTCACCCCGACAAGATCGCTGACCAGATCAGCGACACCATTCTCGACGCGCTTCTGCGCGAGGACCCGACCTCTCGGGTCGCCGTCGAGACGCTGATCACCACCGGCCTGGTCCATGTGGCCGGCGAGGTCACCACCAAGACCTACGCGGACATCGCGACACTCGTCCGCGGCAAGATCCTGGAGATCGGTTACGACTCCTCGAAGAAGGGCTTCGACGGCGCCTCCTGCGGTGTCTCGGTGTCCATCGGCGCACAGTCCCCGGACATCGCCCAGGGTGTCGACACGGCCTACGAGAACCGGGTCGAGGGCGACGAGGACGAACTGGACCGTCAGGGCGCCGGCGACCAGGGCCTGATGTTCGGCTACGCCACCGACGAGACGCCGACCCTGATGCCGCTGCCGATCTTCCTGGCGCACCGCCTGTCGAAGCGCCTGTCCGAGGTCCGCAAGAACGGCACCATCCCCTACCTGCGCCCCGACGGCAAGACGCAGGTCACCATCGAGTACGACGGCGACAAGGCCGTCCGCCTCGACACGGTGGTCGTCTCCTCGCAGCACGCCTCCGACATCGACCTGGACTCGCTCCTGGCCCCCGACATCCGCGAGTTCGTGGTGGAGCCGGAGCTGAAGGCGCTCCTCGACGAGGGCATCAAGCTCGACACGGAGAACTACCGTCTCCTGGTCAACCCGACCGGCCGCTTCGAGATCGGCGGCCCGATGGGTGACGCGGGTCTGACCGGCCGCAAGATCATCATCGACACGTACGGCGGCATGGCCCGCCACGGTGGCGGCGCCTTCTCGGGCAAGGACCCGTCCAAGGTCGACCGCTCCGCCGCGTACGCGATGCGCTGGGTCGCGAAGAACGTGGTCGCCGCCGGCCTCGCCTCGCGCTGCGAGGTCCAGGTCGCGTACGCCATCGGCAAGGCCGAGCCGGTCGGTCTGTTCGTCGAGACCTTCGGCACCGCCAAGGTCGACGCCGAGAAGATCGAGAAGGCGATCGACGAGGTCTTCGACCTCCGCCCGGCCGCCATCATCCGCGACCTCGACCTGCTGCGCCCGATCTACGCCCAGACGGCCGCCTACGGCCACTTCGGCCGCGAGCTGCCGGAGTTCACCTGGGAGAAGACGGACCGCGTGGACGCCCTGCGCAAGGCGGCGGGCCTGTAGGTCCCGCGTCGCTCGATGAGGCCCGGTCCCCTTCGGGGGGCCGGGCCTTCGCGTGCGTCGGATGTCAGTGGGGTTTGGTAAGAATGCAAGCGTGAGCAGCGAGAACGGGCAGGGGGGCGGGGGCGCGGAGGGGGCGCCGCCTGAGCAGCTTGCGTTCATTCGGGAGAGTGTGCGGAAGGCCAGGGAGCCGCGGGCGAAGCCCCGGACCTGGCGGGGGGCCGCGCTGGCCGGGGAGTTGCCGGTGGCGCGGGTGCTGGTCGACAAGGGGGTGCTGCATCTTGATCGGTACTTCGACTACGCCGTGCCCGCGGAGCTCGACGCGGACGCCCAGCCCGGGGTGCGGGTGCGGGTGCGGTTCGGGGCCGGGCGCCATCGGGTGCGGGACGGGCGGCGCGAGGGCGGGGGGCTGATCGACGGGTTCCTCGTCGAGCGGCTGGCCGAGTCCGACTACTCGGGGCCGCTGGCCGCGCTGGCCCAGGTCGTTTCTCCCGAGCGGGTGCTGAGCGAGGAGTTGCTCGGGCTCGCCCGGGCCGTCGCCGACCGCTACGCGGGGAGTCTCGCCGATGTGCTGCAGCTCGCCGTGCCCCCGCGCAGCGCGCGGGCCGAGCAGCGGCCCTCGCCCGCGCCGCTGCCGCCGCCGGGGGCGCCGGAGGCCGGGTCCTGGGGGCGGTACGAGCACGGGGCCGCGTTCGTGGAGTCGCTGGCGGCGGGGCGCGCGCCGCGTGCCGTGTGGAACGCGTTGCCCGGGCCCGAGTGGAGCGAGGAGATCGCCCGGGCCATCGCGGCGACGCTCGCCTCCGGGCGTGGGGCGCTGGTCGTGGTGCCCGACGGGCGGGCCGTCGCGCGGGTCGACGCCGCACTGACCTCGGTGCTGGGGGAGGGGCGGCATGCCGTGCTCACGGCCGACGCCGGGCCCGAGAAGCGGTACCGGGAGTGGCTCGCGGTGCGGCGGGGGTCCGTACGGGCCGTCGTGGGCACCCGGGCGGCCATGTTCGCGCCCGTGCAGGACCTGGGGCTCGTCGTCATCTGGGACGACGGCGACGACAGTCACAGTGAGCAGCACGCTCCCCAGCCGCACGCCCGTGAAGTGCTGCTGCTGCGCGCCGCTCAGGACAGGTGCGGATTCCTGCTGGGGAGTTGGAGCTGCACGGTGGAGGCGGCCCAGCTGGTCGAGAGCGGTTGGGCCCGGCCGCTGGTCGCCGGGCGGGAACAGGTGCGGGAGGCCGCTCCGCTGGTGCGGACCGTGGGGGACCACGATCTCGCGCGCGACGAGGCGGCCCGGGCCGCACGGCTGCCGACCCTCGCCTGGCAGGCCGTGCGGGACGGCCTGCGGCACGGCCCGGTGCTGGTTCAGGTGCCGCGGCGGGGATACGTTCCCCGGCTGGCCTGCGCCAACTGCCGTGCGCCGGCTCGGTGCCGGCACTGTTCGGGGCCGCTGGAGGCGCGGGAGTCCGGGGCGGCGGCGCTGCGCTGCGGGTGGTGCGGGCGGGAGGAGATCGGCTGGCACTGTGCCGAGTGCGGCGGGTTCCGGCTGCGGGCGCAGGTGGTCGGGGCGCGGCGCACGGCCGAGGAGCTGGGGCGTGCCTTCCCCGCGGTCCCGGTGCGGACCTCGGGCCGCGAGCATGTACTGGACACGGTGCCGGGGGCGCCCGCGCTGATCGTGAGCACACCCGGGGCCGAGCCCGTGGCCGAGGGCGGCTATGCGGCGGCGCTGCTGCTCGACGGCTGGGCGATGCTCGGGCGACCCGATCTGCGGGCCGGTGAGGACGCGTTGCGGCGATGGATCGCGGCTGCGGCCCTCGTACGGCCGCAGGGTGCCGGCGGCACCGTGGTCGTCGTCGCCGAGCCGACGCTGCGGCCCGTGCAGGCGCTCGTGCGGTGGGACCCCGTCGGACACGCGGTGCGGGAGCTCGCCGAGCGGGCCGAGCTGGGCTTTCCGCCGGTGTCCCGGATGGCGGCCGTGTCGGGGACACGCGAGGCGGTCGCCGAGTTCCTCCGCACCGCGGAGCTGCCCCGGGAGGCCGAGGTGCTCGGACCGGTGCCCCTGCCGGTCACATCGGCGGACCGGCCGCGGCGGGCGGGCGCGGGGCCCCCCGGGGAGCACTGGGAGCGAGCGCTGGTGCGGGTGCCACCGGGCAGCGGCGCCGCCCTGGCGTCCGCCCTGAAGGCGACCCAGGCGGCACGGATGGCCCGGGGAGCAGGGGAGGCGCCGGTCCGGGTACGGATCGATCCACCGGACATCGGGTAGGGGTGGCGCGGTGCCGGTGCCGCTGCGTGGTGCCCGGAGCCCGGAGCCCGGGAGCCGGTGCTCGGGGACCGCATACGGGCGCCCTCCCTGGCGGTGGGCCGGGAGGGCGGGGGAGGAACGTGGTTCAGCCGTTGCGGGGGCCGGGGAACGCCGTTGGTCGGACCTCGTCGCGCAGGACGGGGCTGCCGGCCGTCGGCTGGGTCGGCATGGAGCGGGCGGCGGGGACCGTGGGCACCGTGGGAAGGCCGGTGTTGACGCCGACCGTCCTCGTCGCCGACGGCTCGGGCGTCCGCTCCGCCTCCGCGGCCGCCTGGGCCGCGGCGCGCCGGGCGCCGTAACGGCGGTGCACCGCCTGCTTGGTGACGCCGAGCGCCGAACCCACCGCGTCCCACGAGAAGCCGAGGGAACGGTCGAAGTCGACCGCTGCCGTCACCAGGGTCTCGACACTGTCCCGGAGCTCCTGCGCGAGGCGGACCGTCGGGGCGGGGGCGCGTCCGTAGACGACGAAGCCCGTGGAGGGGCCGGAGCGGCGCGGGCGGTAGACGTTGCCCAGCTGGGCGGTCAGCGTGCGCAGTGCGTCCACCTGCCGGCGGACCCGCTCGATGTCCCGCACCAGCAAGTGCAGGCTGGCCCGAGCCTGGGCGTCGTGGGTTGCGTGGTCGGCCATGAACAAGCCTCTCGAACCGGCGTGAAAAGGATCGGGCCGCGTGCGTGCGGCCCGTTGTGGTCAACTCCTTCTTGACCAACGCGGGATCGCTCCGCTGGTCACGCAGAGGGGGCGTGTAGGCATATGCGTGCGCCCCGGTGGGTGCTTGGCGCCGTCGGCGGCTCTCCTCCTGTGGGTCGGGCGACTGCGTGGTCATAGACTTGTGCGTTGCCCGTACCCGTCCCCGCCCGAGAGGCCCTGCCCCACCCATGAAGCTCGTCTTCGCCGGGACCCCCGAGGTCGCCGTTCCCGCCCTGGACGCCCTGATCGCCTCCGGGCGGCACGAGGTGGCTGCCGTGGTCACGCGGCCCGACGCGCCGGCGGGACGGGGGCGTCGGCTGGTCGCCTCGCCCGTGGCACAGCGGGCGGAGGAGGCCGGGATCGAGGTGCTGAAGCCGGTCAGGCCGCGCGACCCGGAGTTCCTGGAGCGGCTGGCGGAGATCGCGCCCGACTGCTGTCCCGTCGTCGCCTACGGAGCCCTGCTGCCGCGGGTCGCGCTGGACATCCCCGCCCATGGCTGGGTCAACCTGCACTTCTCGCTGCTGCCCGCCTGGCGAGGGGCGGCGCCGGTGCAGCACTCCCTCATGTCCGGTGACGAGATCACGGGGGCTTCGACCTTCCTCATCGAGGAGGGGCTGGACTCCGGGCCCGTGTACGGCACGGTCACCGAGGTGATCCGGCCCACCGACACCAGCGGCGACCTGCTCACCCGCCTCGCCTTCGCCGGCGCCGGGCTGCTCGCGGCGACCATGGACGGCATCGAGGACGGCACCCTGAAGGCCGTACCGCAGCCGGCCGAGGGCATCACCCTCGCGCCGAAGATCACCGTCGAGGACGCCCAGGTGGACTGGGCCGCGCCGGCGTTGCGGGTCGACCGGGTCGTGCGCGGATGCACCCCCGCCCCCGGCGCCTGGACCACCTTCCGCGGCGAGCGGCTCAAGCTCATCCAGGTCACCCCCGCCCCGGAGCGCACCGACCTGGCGGTCGGCCGGCTGTCCGTCGGCAAGAACAGCGTTCATGTCGGCACGGGTTCCCACGGTGTCGAGCTGGTGTGGGTGCAGGCCCAGGGCAAGAAGCCGATGAAGGCGGCCGACTGGGCGCGTGGCGTACGGATCGGCGACGGCGAGACCCTCGGGGCGTAGGCCGCCGGATCAGGAACCGGACGCGTCCGGAAACCCCGCGACGCCATGGCGGTGGACAGCCGTGTACCGGGACATGCCCCACCAGCCGAGGGCGAAGGCCAGGGCCGTCACCGGCAGGGTCAGCGCGGCCGGCGCCGGACCGCCCAGCCGCGTCTGCCGGCGGCGGGCACGGGGCGAGGGTTGGACACCGCGATCTCGACGCTGCGTTGCGGCTCACGCAGGTCCAGCAACCGCCGGCTCACGTCAGCTCGCCGGCCCGCTGCGAGGCGCGCGGCGACGTAGGCGAGTGGGTCGGCCTCGTATGCCTTCGGCGTGTCCGCGCTCGCTCCCGCGAGTCGCATGCGGCGAAATCCCACAGGCATGCTGACCCCCGTCGGCAGAACATCGCTCAGGCTGACGACGTTACCCATGACGCCCTGCACGTACGCTGGGAAGCGCACACCCGGTTCAGAAGCGGAGCACTTTTTTCGTGAGCGACACCCCCCGTCGGGCAGAGAAGCCCGGTAAGCCCTACCGGCGGCCCAAGAAGGACCCCGTCCGTATGCTCGCCTTCGAGGCGCTCCGGGCCGTGGACGAGCGGGACGCGTACGCCAACCTCGTGCTGCCGCCGCTGCTGCGGAAGGCGCGGGAGAAGGGCGGCTTCGACGGGCGGGACGCCGCGCTCGCGACCGAGCTGGTCTACGGGACACTCCGGCGGCAGGGCACGTACGACGCGATCATCTCCGCGTGTGTCGACCGGCCGCTCAGAGAGGTCGACCCGCCGGTGCTCGACGTGCTGAGCCTCGGTGTGCACCAGCTGCTCGGGACGCGCATCCCGACCCACGCCGCCGTCTCCGCCTCCGTCGAGCTCGCCCGTGTGGTGCTCGGTGACGGGCGGGCCAAGTTCGTCAACGCCGTACTGCGCAAGGTCGCCCAGGACGATCTGGACACCTGGATCGAGCGCGTCGCACCGCCCTACGACGACGATCCCGAGGACCATCTCGCCGTCGTGCACTCCCATCCCCGCTGGGTCGTCTCCGCGTTGTGGGACTCGCTCGGCGGCGGGCGGGCCGGTATCGAGGAGCTGCTGGCCGCGGACAACGAGCGGCCCGAGGTGACGCTCGTGGCGCGCCCCGGGCGGGCCACCACCGAGGAGCTGCTGGCGGCCGAGGCGGCTGTCCCCGGGCGCTGGTCGCCGTATGCCGTGCGGCTCTCCGAGGGCGGGGAGCCGGGCGCCGTCGACGCCGTGCGGGAGGGACGGGCCGGGGTGCAGGACGAGGGCAGTCAGCTCGTCGCCCTCGCGCTGGCCGCCGCGCCTGTCGACGGCCGGGACGAGAAGTGGCTCGACGGGTGTGCCGGGCCGGGCGGCAAAGCCGCGCTGCTGGGTGCCCTCGCCGCGGAGCGCGGGGCCTTTCTGCTCGCCTCCGAGAAGCAGCCGCACCGGGCCGGGCTGGTCGCCAGGGCCCTGGACGGCAACCCCGGGCCGTACCAGGTCATCGCCGCCGACGGGACCCGCCCGCCCTGGCGGCCCGGCTCCTTCGACCGGGTGCTGATGGACGTGCCCTGCACCGGACTCGGCGCCCTGCGCCGGCGGCCCGAGGCGCGCTGGCGGCGCCGTCCCGAGGATCTGGAGGGGTTCGCGCCGCTCCAGCGCGACCTGCTGCGCGGCGCGATGGAGGCGGTGCGGGTCGGTGGTGTCGTCGGCTATGCGACCTGCTCGCCGCATCTCGCCGAGACCCGGGCGGTCGTACAGGACCTGCTCAAGCAGCATCCGGACGCCGAGCTGATCGACGCGCGCCCGCTGCTGCCCGGCGTGCCGGACCTCGGCGAGGGCCCCGACGTGCAGCTGTGGCCGCATCTGCACGGGACCGACGCCATGTACCTGGCCCTCATTCGGAGGACTGGCTGATCCGCTCCGCCTCGGTGGCCACGGGGGCGGAGCCGTCCTCGTGGGCCAGCCGGTGCGGCCACCACACCCTCTTCCCCACGTCGAGGAAGAGCGAGGTGACCAGCACGGAGCGGACGACGAAGGTGTCCAGCAGGACGCCCAGCGCCACCGCGAACCCGATCTCCGCGAAGCCCACCATCGGCAGCGTGCCCAGCGCGGCGAACGTGCCCGCGAGGACCAGACCGGCCGAGGTGATCACCGCGCCCGTGGTGGCCAGGCCCGTCACCACACCGGACCGGGTGCCCTGACGGAAGGCCTCCTCGCGGATGCGGGTGGTCAGGAAGATGTTGTAGTCGATGCCCAGGGCCACCAGGAACACGAAGACGAACAGCGGGAACGCCACGTCCTCGCCCGCGTAGTCGAAGACGTACCGGAAGGCGAGGGCGCTCAGGCCCAGTGCGGTGGCCAGGGACAGCATCACCGTCCCGATGAGCAGGAGCGGGGCCACCAGGGCGCGCAGCAGGACACCAAGGACCAGCAGGACGACGGCCAGGACGAGCGGGATCACCAGGTAGTTGTCGTGGGTCTGGGCGTTCTCCATGTCGAGCAGGGCGGCGGTGCCCCCGCCCACCTGCGCGTCGGCGCCCGGCACCGCGTGCACCGCGTCACGCACCCGCTCCACGGTCGCCTTCGCCGCGTCGCTGTCGGAGGGGGCGCGCAGGGTCGCCTCGAACAGCACCTGCCCGTCGTGCTCGGGCGCGGTGCCGGGCGGTACGCCGATGCTCGTCGGGACGACGCCCCGGTCGGCGGCGACCGCGCGGCCGACCTGGATGGCCTGCGCCTTGTTGGAGATGATCACCAGCGGGTCGCCGGAGCCCGCCGGGAAGTACCGCGCGGAGACCTTCTGGCCGGTGATGGAGTCCGGGGTGTTGGTGAAGGCGTCCGCGTTGGCGATGCCCGCCGCGCGCAACTGGAACAGCCCCAGCGACAGGGCGACGAGCACCGCGGCCGTGATGCCCCAGACCATCCGGGGACGGCGGGCGATACGACGGCCCATACGGGCCCAGACGCCCCGCTCGGTGGGATCGGCGGAGCCGAAGTGCGGAACGGTCGGCCAGAAGATCCAGCGCCCGAAGACCAGCAGCAGGGCCGGGAACAGGGTGAGCATGGCCAGGAGCGCGACCGTCACGCCGATGGCGGCCACCGGGCCGAGGCCCCGTGTCGAGTTCATCTCGGCGGCGAGCAGCACCAGCATGCTCAGCACGACGGTCAGACCGGAGGCGAGGACCGCCGGGCCCGCGCGGTTCAGGGCGAGCTCCATCGCCTCGTGGCGGTCCTCGTGTCGGCGCAGCTCCTCCCGGTAGCGGGCGACGAGCAGCAGCGCGTAGTCGGTGCCCGCCCCGAAGACCAGGACCGTGAGGATGCCCGCGCTCTGGCCGTTGACGGTCAGACCGGCGTGTTTCGCCAGCAGGTAGATCAGCGCCTGCGCCGTGAACAGGGCCACCACGACCCCCAGCAGCGGCACGAACAGCAGCGTCGGACTGCGGAACGTCAGCAGCAGCATCACGATCACCACCGCCATCGCGGAGAACAGCAGTGTCGTGTCGATGCCCTCGAAGGCCTTGGAGAAGTCCGCCGAGGTGCCGCCGGGTCCGGTGATGTGCACCGCGAGTCCGCCCCCACCCCTGCCCACCTGGTCGCGAATGGAGTCGACGGCGGGTGCGATGCGCTGCCAGCCCTGCGCGTCCATGGTGATCGGCACATAGATTTGGGCGGCTCGTGGCGAGATCCGCCGGTCGAAGACCGGGCCCTGGGTCTCGGCCCCGCGGATGCCGTGGCCGCGCAGCGCCTTGAGCTGCCGGGCGTCCTCGGCGATCTGCTGCCGGTCCCGGGCGGTCAGTCCGCCGTCGCGCGCGTAGACGACGACCGCCGGGATCTGTTCGGGCCGGAAGTGCTGGGAGGCGTCGAGGACTTGGGTGGATTCCGCGGAGCCGGGCAGCCACGACTGGGCGTCGTTGTCCTGGGCGCTGTTCAGTTTCGCGCCGAACGGCGCCGCGATCAGGAAGACCACGACCCACACTCCGACGATCAGCCACTTGGAGCGCCGCCCGCAGACGAACCGGATGGCGTTCCGCTTCCAGGCGTAGAGCTGCCGCATGGCTACCCCCGTAGACGTACGTGGTGCCGACCGGCGGCCCAGCATGGCACGCGGCACCCGCGGACAACATCCGATGAACGGCTTAGGTCTGGACCGGCGCGAACAAACGTGCCCGGACATGGCAGGCTTGGGTCATGGCCCCGCAGATCAACCCCAGCATCCTGTCCGCCGACTTCGCCCGCCTCGCGGACGAGGCGAAGGCCGTGGAGGGAGCCGACTGGCTCCACGTCGACGTCATGGACAACCATTTCGTCCCGAACCTCACGCTCGGTGTGCCGGTCGTAGAGTCCTTGGCCCGTGCGACGGACACCCCGCTGGACTGCCATCTGATGATCGAGGCCCCCGATCGGTGGGCGCCCCGGTACGTAGAGGCGGGGGCCGGTTCCGTCACCTTCCATGTCGAGGCGGCCGCCGCGCCGGTGCGGCTCGCCCGGGAGATCCGGGCCAAGGGCGCCCGCGCCTCCATGGCCCTGAGGCCCGCGACGCCCATCGAGCCGTACGAGGACCTGCTCCCCGAGCTCGACATGCTCCTGATCATGACCGTGGAGCCGGGCTTCGGCGGGCAGGCGTTCCTCGACATCATGCTCCCGAAGATTCGCCGCACCCGCGAGTTGATCAGCAAGCACGGCCTCGAGCTCTGGCTCCAGGTCGACGGCGGGGTCTCCGCCGCCACCATCGAGCGCTGCGCGGACGCCGGCGCGGACGTCTTCGTCGCCGGCTCGGCGGTCTACGGCGCGGACGACCCGGCCGAGGCGGTCCGTGCCCTGCGCAACCAGGCGGAGGGGGCGACGGCCAAGGCGTCCTGGGCATGCAACCACTGAGCCACAGGTCGGTGAACAGCTACGTGAACGGCGCCCATCAGGGCGGATCAAGTGCGCCGGATCTGCAAGGATGAACGGCGAATCCAGAGTGTGAACAGCAGTGAGGAGATCGCCGTGTCGGGTATGTCGGCGGGCCGGTCAGCAGTGCGGATGGGACCCGCTGAGCTGGTGCAGGCGGCGGCCATGGCCCGCCGCTTCTACCTCGAGGGCAAGTCCAAGATCCAGATCGCGGAGGAGTTCGGCGTCAGCCGCTTCAAGGTGGCCCGGGTCCTGGAGACGGCTCTCGAACGGGATCTCGTACGCATCGAGATCCGCGTCCCGGCCGAGCTGGACGCCGAGCGCTCCGACGCGCTGCGCGCCCGCTACGGCCTCAGGCACGCCGTCGTGGTGGAGTCCCCGGCCGAGGCCGAGGAGTCGCCCGATCCCGAGAACCTCGGTGAGGTGGCCGCCGACCTGCTCGGCGAGCTCGTCAACGAGGGCGATGTGCTCGGCCTTGCCTGGGGCCGCTCCACCATCCACATGGCCGCGGCCCTGGACCGGCTGCCGCCGTGCACGGTGGTGCAGCTGACGGGTGTCTACGACGCCGGGACCGCCGAGCGCGGCTCCGTGGAGGCGGTGCGCCGCGCCGCCCAGGTGTCCGGCGGCGACGCCCACCCCATCTACGCGCCGATGCTGCTGCCGGACGCCGCGACCGCGGCGGCCCTGCGCAACCAGACCGGGATCGCGCGGGCCTTCGAGTACTTCGACAAGGTCACCGTCGCCTGCGTCTCCATCGGCTCCTGGGAGCCCGGCATCTCCACGGTGCACGACATGCTCAGCGACGAGGAGCGCGCGCACTACGCCTCTCTCGGCGTCGCCGCCGAGATGTCCGCGCACCTCTTCAACGGGGAGGGGCGCCGGGTCGGACGGGACCTCGGCGAGCGGTGCATCACCGTCAAGGCCGACCAGCTCCGCCGTATCCCCGAGGTGGTCGCGATCGCGGGCGGGGCGCGCAAGGCGTCGGCGATCGACGCGGTGCTGCGCTCCGGACTCGTCACCAGCCTGGTGACGGACACCTCCGCCGCGGACGTGCTCATGACGGCGGGTCCGACACCGCGGCCGGCGCTCAACCGGGCCGACCCCGACGGGCCCTGACGGGAGGTCGGGCAGGGGCGGCCGTGGCAGCATCGGACCCATGGTGCTGCGGTTCGTCCCTCGTCTGCTGCTGTGTCTGCTGGTCCTCGTGGTGGGGTGCTCCGCCACCGACTCCGGACCGGGGTCGGGACGGACCGACGGTATGGCCACCGTCCGGGTCTCGCGACTGCCCGCCGAGGCACGGCGGACGCTGGCCCTCATCGACGAGGGCGGCCCGTTCCCGTACGCGCGTGACGGCGTCGTCTTCGGGAACTTCGAAGGCCTGCTGCCCCGGCACGAGCGGGGCTACTACCACGAGTACACCGTGCCGACGCCGGGCTCACGCGATCGCGGGGCCCGGCGCATCGTCACCGGACAGGCCGGCGAGATCTACTACACCGATGATCACTACAACTCGTTCAGGGCGGTACTGAGATGACGGAGCACCTCGTCACGCTGGACCTCGCCGGGGTCGCGGACAAGGCGGGGCTCATGGACCGCGTCGCCGGCGCCCTGGGGCTGCCCGACTGGTTCGGGCGCAACTGGGACGCCCTCGCCGACTCGCTCTGCGACCACACCGTCTGGCCCGAGGGCGCGGTGGAGAAGGGGCTGTCGATCGTCGTACGGAACTGGCGGCCGTACGCGGCGGCGCGGCCCGAGGAGTGGGAGACCGCCGTCGACGTCCTCGGCGAGGCGGTGGACCGGACGACGGACCTGTCGGTGGCCCTGGCCCTCGGCGGGGCCGGTCGCTGACGGACTTCACTGTTCGGGGGGCGGGGTCCCGGACCCGCCGAACGTCAGACGGGAGAAGGACCGGCCCTGGAAGACGGGGCCGTGCTGGGTGCCGCCGGTGATGGTGTTGTGCACCGAGCCCCGACCACCGTCCCTCGTCGTGAACTCCTCGATGAGCAGGCGGAGTTCGTCGGCCGCGTCGGGGTGCTGCTCCAGCAGACGGCGCAGCCGGAGCCGTAGCGCCGCTGTGGTGTCGGCGGTGACGTCCTGTTCGTCGGGGGTGCCGGACGCCGCGGCGAGCGTGGCGCGGGACTCCTCCAACTCGCCGGTGAGGGAGGCCGCTTCGTCGTCTCCACGGGCGAAGAGCCGGATCAGACGCTGCTTCGCCTGTTCCCAGGTCTCGGTGACCATGAGGCCTACCACGGTGGTGGCCCCGCTCCCCACCAGCATGGCCAGCTCCGCGTCCATGGCGCTCCTTCGGGTCGTTTGCTCGCGGAAACGAAAGAGGGTGCACTCGGCTCACGGTTTACCACACGTGTTCGTACTTCGCGGATGCATTCGCATAACTCCCCGAGTGTTCGATAGCTTCTGCCTCGCCGATGTGATGATCTACATCGGGTTCGGAAACTCACATGACGGAGCGCAAGTTGAACGTTTCCCCGAACCGCAATGACGGCGACCTCATCGAGCTGTACCGCTGGATGTGGTGACCCTGTCCTAGGCCGTCGTCGCCGGCTCCTGGGAAGGTGCTCAGGAGCCGGTCGATGTGTGACCGACCAGTAGCTCAAGCAACTGGTCCGCCTCCGTTTCGGCGCCCAGGCCGCGGTACAGGGTGATCGCCCGCTCGCCGTACGCACGGGCCTGAGAGGCACTACGGGCGGTCCGGGCGAGGCCGTCGAGGGCCTGGGCGGTGCCCAGGGGGACGTCGATCTCCCGCGCGACGGCGAGCGCCTCCTCGTAGCCCCTGAACGCGATGTCCCGCTGGCCCGACTCCCGTTGCACGTCCGCGGCTCCGATCAGGGCGCGGAGCCGTTCGAAGGGGTTGTCGATGCCGGCGGCGACCTGTTCCGCCATGGAGAGGTGCAGCAGGGCCTCGCCCCGGCGCCCGGACCGGGCGTGGGCCAGGCCGAGCCGGATGAGGACATCGGCCTCGCCGAGGACGTCGCCGCTGCTGCGGTGGGCGTCCAGTGCGCGCCGGTAGCAGGCCAGGGCGAGGTCGGTGCGTCCGGTCGCCTGGTGCACGGCGCCCAGGTTGGTCGCCAGAATCGCCAGGTCCTGTGGGCCGCCGTGCTCCCGCATCAGGGCCAGGGACCGCTCGTAGCAGTCGCGGGCGTCGTCGTGACGGCCCTGCAGGGCAGCCAACTCGCCCCGGTTGTTGAGGGCCTGGGCCAGACCGTAGTGGTCGGGCAGTTCCTCGTAGATGGTCTGCATGAGCTGGACCCGGTTCAGGGCTGCGTCGTACTGGCCGGCGTAGTAGAGGGCCACCCCTTGCACATTCAGGCATTCGGCTTCGCCGGCGCGGTCCCCGGCCTCGCGGTACAGGGCCAGGGACCGCTCCAGGGCCCGCATCGCCGGACCCCCGTGGCCGGCCGCCAGATGGGCGCGGCCGGACTGGAGGAGAGCGTCGGCACGGCCATGGGTGTCGTCCAGCTCCTCGCAGAGGGAGAGGGCCTCGGTGGCGCGGCGCAGGGCCTCGGTGTGGTTGCGCTGGGCCAGCAGGTCCGCGTGGGCGGTCAGCGTATGGGCGAGTGCGGCCCGGTCGCCCGCGGCCCGCAGCGCCGGGAGGGCGGCGTCGAAGAGTTCCGTCGTGATGTCCCAGGTGCCCCACAGTTTGAGGGATCTGGCCAGCACGGCCGGGAACAGCGCGGCGTACTCGGGGTGCCGTGCGGCGGCCGTGCGGGCGACCGCTAGGAGGTTGGACCGTTCCACGGTGAGCCATACGGAGGCCTCGTCCGCGTCCGCGAAGTGCGGGGTGTGACGGTCCCGGCCCGGGGGCAGGGTGATCGTCCGGCGGTGCGGATGGGCCGTGCGGTCGGCGCGGTGGGCCGCGGTGAGGTGATGGGCGAGGAGGCGGGGGAGCGCGTCCTGGTCGGTGGCGGCGCAGGCCCGCAGCCCGAAGGCACGGGTCAGGTCGTGGAGCCGGTAGCGGCCCCGGACCGGATCCTCGAGGAGGCCGGCGTCGAGCAGTTCCTCCACGCAGCGTTCCAGCACTCCCGGTGTCCGTTCGAACTCCGGGCCGGCCAGCGCGGCCGCCGCAGCGAGGGTGATGTCGGGGCCGGGGTGCAGGGCGAGCCGGCGCAGCAACATGGCGGCCGGGGCACCGAGTCCGGCGTACGAGACATGGAAGGCCGCGGAGACCTGGTCGTCGAACTCCGCGAGCGGATCGGCCGCGTGGGCCAGCCGGTCGAGGAGGTCCTGGAGCATCCATGACTCGCGGTGACGGAAACGGCTCGCCAGGAGCTGCAGGGCGAGAGGGTGACACGCGGACGCGTCCACCACCCGTTCCAGGGCCTCGGGTTCGGCCGAGGTTCTCGACGGGCCGACGATCCGGGTGAACAGGGTGGCCGCCTCCGCCCTCGACAGGGCGTCCAGGCGCAGGAACGTGGCGCCGTCGAGCCCGGCCAGCCGGCTCCGGGTGGTCACGATCGCCCGGCAGGTGGGTGCGCCCGGCAACAGCGGGACGACCTGGGACGCGTCCCTGGCGTTGTCCAGCAGCACCAGCGCGCGGTGCCGCGCCGTCCACTCCCGCCACCTCGCCGCCCGCTCGGCCGGCGTCGGCGGCAGCTCGCCCGACCATCCCGCCGAGTGCAGCAGAAGCGCCAGCGCCTCGGCCGGGTCCAGCGGTCGCTCACTGCTGTAGCCGCGCAGATCGACGTAGAACTGGCCGTCGGGATAGGCGGCGGAGAGCCGGTGCGCGGCATGCACGGCCAGAGCCGTCTTCCCTATCCCGGGCATGCCGTGGACGACGGTGACGGGCAGGGCGTTGTCCCCGCCGTCCGCACCCGCCGAGGCGCTCTCGCGCGCGAGCAGGATCCGCAGTTCACCGGCGCGCCCGGTGAAGTCCCGTGTGTCCCGGGGCAGACAGTTGCGGGGCTCGGGGACGGCCGGCACCACCGCGACCCGCGCGCCCTCCGTCCGCATCAGCGCGCGATCCTGCTCCAGCATCCGCAGATGCAGTTCCCGCAGCTCCGCCCCCGGCTCGATGCCCTGGCTCTCGTGCAGCCGGCCCCGTGCCTCCCGGTACACGGCGAGCGCCTCGTCGTGCCGCCCGGAGCGATACAGCGCCAGCATCAGCGAGCCGATCACCTTCTGCGCGAAGGGGTTCTGCGAGGCCAGCTCCTGGAGTTCGCCGACGAGGTCGGCGTGGCGGCCCAACTCCATTTCCAGGCCGATGCGTTCCTCGCGCACCCGGCGATGGTCCTCGACCAGTCGCGAACGCGCCGACAGCGCCCAGTCGTTGTCGCTGAACTCACTCAACGGCTCGCCGTGCCACATGCTTTCCACGGTGCGCAACAGGCCGATCGCGAGCTCGCGTTCACCCCGTCCCGCGGCGGCCGCCGCGGTTGCCCGCAGCCGCTGGGACCGCAGCAGGTCGATGTCGTCCGGATCGGCGACCCGCAGTTGGTACAGCCGCGGCGAGACCCGGCCCACCCAGGCCTGTTCGTCGCCCACGGCCGCGCGTAATCGCCCCCGCAGCCGGGAGAGGTAACTCTGCAGTGTGTCCACCGCGGTCGGGGGCGGCTCACCGTTCCAGACCCGGTCCGTCAGCGTGTCCACGGAGACCGGTTCACAGCGGGCATGGATCAGGATCAGGAGCACACGGCGCTCCTGCAGGGATCCCAGTGCGTACTGCCGCCCGTCGTGCCACAGCTCCAGCGGTCCCAGCGCGAGAAGTTCCACCCTTACCCCCGTGGGTGTATGCGGTTCCTGCCACCTCGGCACTGCCGTACGTATGTGCGGAACTCGATCCACTGTTCTGCGGGGTTCCGGGGAGGGGCCAGGGGCGCACAGGAGCGTGAGGGGCGCACAGGGCGGGAGTACAGGAATTCTGCAGGCCCGCCATCCAGACCCCGGGGCACGCCCTCGGTGACGGCCGCCCAGACCGCGGCCGACCGAGAAGGCTCGAAGAGGAACCGGGGGACGACAACGATGAGCGTGACAGTGCCCGAGACGCACTGGCGGCATGTGCCGGTACGGCCGGACGTCGAACGCTGGGCCACCCGCAGGACCCGCAGACGGGTACTGGTGGTGGTGCACACCATGATCGCGGGGCAGCGCCTGCTCGACGCGATCCGCCTGCTGGAGGGCGACATCAGGGTGCAGACCTTCTTCACCCAGGCGCCCGATGTGTTCGGCAACGGCGTGGCCGAGTTCCTGGAGGGGCTCGGCGGCCTGGTGCTGCCGTGGAGCCAGGCCGTGCAGACGGTCTTCGACCTCGCCCTTGCCGCCAGCCACGGCAGCCTCCACGAACTGCCCACTCCGGTGATCGTGCTCCCGCACGGAGCCGGCCACAACAAGCTCGCCCCGGCCGGTCGGCCGGGCCGGACGGTGGCACGGCGCGCGGTGTACGGCCTCAGCAGGCAGCGACTGGTGCGGGACGGGGCGGTGGTGCCCGAGGTGATCGTGCTGGCCCACCACGAGGAGCTGACCAGGTTGGGCCGTGAGTGCCCCGAGGCGCTGCCCGTGGCCGAGGTGGTGGGCGACCCGTGCTTCGACCGGATCGCCGCCAGCCTGCCGTCCCGGGCGCGGTACCGCGACGCCCTGGACACCGCGCCCGGACAGCGACTGGTCCTCGTCTGCTCCACCTGGGGGCCCGACTCCCTGCTCGGACAGGGCTGGGAGCTCCTGGAGCGGCTGGTCGGCGAGCTGCCCCGGGACGAGTTCCGGATCGCCGCGCTCCTGCATCCCCATGTCTGGACCGCGCACGGCGCCTGGCAGGTGCGGGCCTGGCTCGCCGGACTGGTCCGCTCCGGACTGACCCTGGTGAGCCCGTACGGCGACTGGGCCGGCGCGGTCGTCGCCGCCGACTACATCGTCGGCGACCACGGTTCGGTCACCCTCTACGGCGCGATGACCGGGGTGCCCGTCCTCATGGCGGGCAGGTCCGACGCCGAGGTGGACCCAGGCTCGCCGCTCGCCGAACTCATGTCCTTCGCGCCGCGCCTGCGCGGGGACCGCCCCCTGCGCCCGCAGCTCAGCCGGAGCTCGGCCACCCGCCCTCCGCACCGCTACGAGCGGGTGGCGGCCCGCATCTCCTCGGAACCGGGCAGGTTCTCCCGCAAGATGCGGGCCCTGCTCTACCGCAAGCTCCGGCTGCGCGCCCCCGCCACCCGGACGACGACGGAACCGGCACGCCTCCCGGTCACCGTGTCCTACGACGATCCCGGCAGCGCGGGGGCGCCATGGCGACGCCCGTGACCGTCGACGAGCACCTCCGGGTCCGGTTGCCCGCCCCCGCCCGCCTGGCCGAGCTCGCCGACGTGCTGACCGTGCACGGCAGGGGAGCGCGCCGGGCGCGGGAGACGGCGGCGGCCCATCCGGGGGCCCTGGTGGTCGCGGTGCACGACGGGGACCGGTGCTGGCTGGCCTTCGGCGCCGACGGGACCGTACTCGAACTGCGGGGACCCGGTGCCGAGGAGGACTGGGCGGCCGTCGCCTCGCTCGCCCATGCGTGGCTGGTGGCGGGGCTGCCGGCCGGGGAGTTCGGTCACCCCTCGGTCCGCCGGAGCCCACGGCGCGCGGCCTGCGCCTCCCGTGATCCGGACCGGCCCACCGAGGCGTACAGCTCCAGCGCCTCCCGGTAGTGGTCCCGAGCGGCGCGGACCTCCCCGCGCCGCTCGGCGACCTCGGCCAGGACCCCGAGGGCCCGCGCCACCTCGTACCCGGCCCCCATGCCACGCAAGGTCTCCAGGGCGTACGACACCTGCCGCGCCGCCTCCTCGAGACGGCCCGGCGCGAGGTGCGCGCGACCCAGGAGCACGCTCGCGCGGGCCGCGTTGTAGGCGTCGCCCTCCGCGTCCAGCGTGGTGCGGGCGGCATCGGCGTGGCGGACCGCCGCCTCGGCGTCCCCGGTGGTCAGCGCCACGTCGGCGAGGTTCAGCAGGGCCAGCGCACCGGCCCGGGGGTCGCCCTGCTCCGGCAGTTCCCGCGCGGCGCGCCGGAACCGGTCGGTGGCCTCGCCGAGACGTCCGAGCCGTTGCAGGGCGAGCCCCCGGTAGTTGAGGGTGCGGGCATGCCCGAGCCGGTCGTCGGCGTCCAGGAAGAGCCGGGCCGCACGCTCGAACATCTCCAGGGCGCGCTCGTGGTTCCCGGCGCCGAGCTGCCCCACCCCGCCGGAGGTGAGCATCCGGCACTCGGCCGCCGCGTCGCCCGACTCCCGCGCCGCCGACAGCCCTTCGTCGTGCGCGGCGCTCCAGTCGTCGTAGAACTTCCGCCGCAGGAAGAGCGGCCACAGGGCGTCGGCCAGCTGCCAGGCGACGGTCGGGAAGCCCGCGGGGCGTGCCTGGCGGAGCACGGCCATCAGGGCCGGCAACTCCCGTTCCAGCCAGTCCAGGGCGGACTGGGCGTCTTCCCCGACGTCTGCGGTGACGACCGGACCGGGGCCGAAGTCCCGTGCCATGGTGCGGTGCTGGGGGTCGATCAGTTCCTCGGCCCGGGTGGCGCTCGCCAGGTAGTGGTCGGCGATACGGCGCAGCGCCGCCACGCGCTCGTGCGGCGGCTCGTCCTCCTCGGCCTTCGTGGCGGCGTGCAGCCGCACCAGGTCGTGGAAGCGGTGGCGCTCGTCCCCGGCGTCCAGGAGCAGACTCGCGTCGTGCAGCGTCTCCAGGAGCGGCTCGGCGTTCGCGCACAGCGCCTGCGCCACCGCGCCCCCGAACTCCGGGCCGGGATGCAGCCCCAGCAGCCGGTACAGCCGGGCGGCCGGAGGCGGCAGCGCCCGGTACGACAGGTCCAGGGCCGCCCGTACGTCGTGGTCGCCGTCGATCGCCAGCGCCTCCAGCCGGTCGCGCTCCTCGGCGAGGGCGCGCACCATCGTGGTGATCCCGCGTTCCGGCCGCGCCGCCAGCCGGGCACCGGCGACCCGCACCGCCAGCGGCAGTCCCGCGCACAGCTCGACCAGGGTGCGCGCGGCATCCGGCTGCGCGGCCACCCGGTCGTCGGACAGGGTGTCCGCGAGCAGCTCCACCGCCGCCTCGGCCGCGAGCGGCTGTACCTGCACGGGGAGACAGCCGTCGACGACCAGCCCCGGTAATCGGCTGCGGCTGGTCACCGCGGTCACGTTCTTGCCCGTGGGGAGAAGCGGCCGTACCTGGGCCGCGGTCGCGGCGTCGTCGAGCAGCACCACCAGACGCCGGCCCTCGGTCAACGACCTGTACAGCGCGGTCCGTTCGGCCAGTGCCGTGGGCACCTCCGGGGACGGGACACCGAGCGCCCGCAGGAAGCGGCCGAGCACCTCGGCCGGGGACGCCGGCCCGCCGGGGGACTGGGCGCCGAGATCGGCGTACAACTGGCCGCCCGGGAAGTGCGGGCGCAGGGTGCGCAGCCAGCGCAGGGCCAGGGCGGTCTTCCCGACCCCGCCGAGCCCGCTCACCGCGACCAGCGCGGGCCGCTCCTCGCGCAGCGCGAGGGACCGGTGCCGCTCCAGCGCGGCCAGCTCCTCGGAGCGGTCGACCATGCGCACGGAGGGCGGGAACTGCCAGGGGGTGGGTCCCGCCGGCCCCGTCCCGGAGACGACGCGGATACCGCCGTGCACCACGCCCGCCTGGATGCTCGCGCCGTGCACCGTGCCGCTCAGTTCGTTCCTCGACCCGAACTCATCCCCGCGCACGCGTGACTCCCGCCGTGTGAGAACAGCCGCACCCTGAACGGATCATTTCCGCACACGCGATCGATATCCATCGGGGCATCGCCGCTTTCGGGGGATCCTCCAGGACTCGGGGGATCCTCCAAGACGGGGACCGAGGTCTCTGGACGAAACGCCCGGGCTCGTCGATCCGTCCCTCATGGGACAATGAAGTACGTGCTCTTTCCCCCTGGCTGACCTGTCCGGGGGCCACCTCTGATCGACTGGGATGTGCAGCACGTGCGTTTCCTCAATGACATCCAGCCCCCGTACGACCTGACGTACGACGACGTCTTCATGGTCCCCAGCCGCAGTGCCGTCGGCTCGCGGCAGGGAGTGGACCTCGGCTCCCCGGACGGCACGGGCACCACGATTCCGCTGGTCGTCGCCAATATGACCGCCATCGCCGGGCGCCGGATGGCCGAGACGATGGCCCGGCGCGGCGGCCTCGTCGTCATCCCGCAGGACATCCCGATCGAGGTCGTCACCGAGGTCGTCTCCTGGGTGAAGAGCCGCCACCACGTTCTGGACACCCCGATCGTGCTGGCCCCGCACCAGACCGTCGCCGACGCGCTGGCCCTGCTGCCGAAGCGGGCGCACAACGCCGGTGTGGTCGTCGACGAGGGCGGCCGGCCCGTCGGTGTCGTCACCGACCAGGACCTGACCGGTGTCGACCGCTTCACCCAGCTGGAGGTCGTGATGTCCCGCGACCTGCTGCTCCTGGACGCGGACATCGACCCCCGCGAGGCCTTCAACCGGCTGGACGGGGCCAACCGCCGCTACGCCCCCGCCGTCGACGCGGACGGCAGGCTCGCCGGCATCCTCACCCGCAAGGGCGCCCTGCGCGCCACGCTCTACACCCCGGCCGTCGACGCGGACGGCAAGCTGCGCGTCGCCGCGGCCGTCGGTATCAACGGCGATGTGGCGGGCAAGGCCAAGCAGCTGCTCGACGCGGGTGTCGACACGCTCGTCATCGACACCGCGCACGGGCACCAGGAGTCGATGATCAGCGCCATCAGGACCGTGCGGGCGCTCGACCCGCGGGTGCCGCTCGTGGCCGGCAACATCGTCGCCGCGGAGGGGGTCAGGGACCTCATCGAGGCCGGCGCGGACATCATCAAGGTCGGTGTGGGCCCCGGCGCCATGTGCACCACCCGCATGATGACCGGCGTCGGCCGGCCGCAGTTCTCCGCCGTGCTGGAGTGCGCGGCCGAGGCCAGGAAGTACGGCAAGCACGTATGGGCCGACGGCGGTGTGCGCCACCCGCGTGACGTCGCGATGGCGCTGGCTGCCGGCGCGTCCAACGTGATGATCGGGTCCTGGTTCGCGGGGACCTACGAGTCGCCGGGCGATCTTCAGCAGGACGCCGACGGCCGGCTCTACAAGGAGTCGTTCGGCATGGCCTCCGCGCGCGCGGTGCGCAACCGCACGTCGGACGAGTCGTCGTACGACCGTGCCCGCAAGGCGCTGTTCGAGGAGGGCATCTCCACCTCGCGGATGTTCCTGGACCCGGCCCGACCGGGCGTCGAGGACCTGATCGACTCGATCATCGCGGGCGTCCGCTCCTCCTGCACCTACGCCGGCGCGGGCTCCCTGGAGGAGTTCGCCGAGAAGGCGGTCGTCGGCATCCAGAGCGCGGCCGGCTACGCGGAGGGCAAGCCGCTGCACGCCAGCTGGGGCTGATCCGAGTCGTGTTCTACTTCGTGTACGGCCAAGGCCTCGCATACGGCCAAGGCCTCGCATACCGCCAAGGCTTCGTATACCGCCAAGGCCGTTCCCGTCTCGCGACACCTGAGAGCTGAACCACCCACCGTGCTGAACGATCTCGACGAACGCATCGTGCACGCCCTCGCCGAGGACGCCCGCCGCTCCTACGCGGACATCGGGCAGCTCGTCGGCCTCTCCGCGCCCGCCGTGAAGCGGCGCGTGGACCGGCTGCGCGCCACGGGGGCCATCACCGGCTTCACCGTACGGGTGGACCCCTCGGCCCTCGGCTGGGAGACCGAGGGGTTCGTCGAGATCTACTGCCGGCACAACACCTCGCCGGAGACCATCCGGCGAGGCCTGGAGCGGTACCAGGAGGTCGTCGCCGCGTCGACCGTCACCGGCGACGCGGACGCGATCGTGCAGGTCTTCGCCTCCGACATGCGGCACTTCGAGCGGGTCCTGGAACGGATCGCCGGTGAGCCGTTCGTCGAGCGCACCAAGTCGGTGCTGGTGCTGTCGCCGCTGCTGCGCCGCTTCTCGTCCGGATCACCGACGTAATCCAGGGGCCGGCCGCGCCCGGTGCGCCTACCATCGGTGACATGACCTGGCGACATTGATCCTCCACCGCCGGCGCCCGCCGGCTGACGGCCACGCTGTACGGCTACGCGTTCCTGGACGACTTCGTCCTGCTCTACCCGGTGTACGCGCTGCTGTTCAGCGACACCGGCCTGTCCGTCTGGCAGATCTCCTCGCTCTTCGTCATCTGGTCGCTCACCGGTGTCGCGCTGGAGGTGCCCTCCGGCGCCTGGGCCGACGCCGTCTCCCGGCGGCTCCTGCTGTGGCTGGGCCCGCTGCTCACCGCCGTCGGCTTCGCCCTGTGGGTGCTCGCCCCGTCGTACGGGGCCTTCGCCGCGGGCTTCGTGCTGTGGGGCGCGCGCGGCGCGCTGGTCTCCGGCGCCCTGGAGGCACTCGTCTACGAGGAGCTGGAGCGGGTCGGCGCGGACGCGCGGTACGCCGAGGTGATGGGCCGGGCCAAGGCCTTCGGGCTGGTCGCGGTCATGGCGTCGACGGGGCTCGCCGGGCCCGTGTTCGCGTGGGGCGGCTATCCGGCCGTCGGTGCGGCCAGTGTGCTGGTCTGTCTGGCGAGCGCGGTGACGGCGACCCGGTTCCCGGAACACCGGGTGGCGGGGGAGGACGACGGCGACGGCTGGGCGGCCACTCTTCGGGCGGGGCTGGCCGAGGTGCGGCGCGAGCGGTCCCTGCGCGGGGCGATGGTGCTGGTCCCGGTCGTGACCGCGGTATGGGGAGCGCTGGACGAGTACACACCGCTGCTGGTGCGTGCGACCGGTGTCGCGGAGGCGACGGTCCCCTGGCTGCTGCTGGTGATCTGGACCGGCGCGACGGCCGGCAGCCTGCTCGCCGGGCGCTGCGAACGGCTGGGCACGGCGGGACTCGGGTGGCTCCTCGGCGCGGCGGCCGTGGCGCTCGCCGCGGGTGCCACGGCCGGGACCCCGGCCGCCCTGGTCCTCGTCGCGCTCGCCTTCGGCGGCTTCCAGCTGGCGACGGTACTGGCCGACGTACGACTGCAGCGGCACATCGACGACTCCGGGCGGGCGACGCTGACCTCCGTCGCGGGACTGGGCACGGAAGTGGCCACCATTGCCGTCTACGCCGGCTACGCGGCGATCTCGACCAGCTCCGGCCACGGCACCGCCTTCGCGCTGTTCGCGGTGCCGTACCTGGTGACGGCGCTGCTGCTGGTGAGCCGCGGCCGTGACTGAGGGCACGCAACGAATCGCCGCCGCGGACGTGCCGTACGCAACGAACCGCTCGGCGGCGCGCAACGGCTCCTTCTTGCTGGCCGCGGCCCGGCGACCGTACCGTCTAGGTGGCCCCCGAAACCCTCCGTACCGCTGAGGACCACGCATGCGCACCGCCCTGCTCCAGAGCTCCGGACGTCCCGGCTCCGTCGGCGAGAACCTCAAGGTCCTCGACGCGGCCGCCGGTCGTGCCGCCGCCGCGGGTGCCGCGCTGCTGGCCGCGCCGGAGATGTTCCTGACGGGGTACGCGATCGGCGACGACATCGGTCGTCTGGCCGAGCCCGCCGACGGGGACTCCGCCGACGCGATCGCCGACATCGCCGCACGGCACGGGCTCGCGATCGCCTACGGCTACCCCGAGCGCGACGGCGGGAGCGACGGCACGGGCGGCACGGTCTTCAACTCCGCCCAGCTGATCTCGGCACAGGGCGACCGCCTCGCCAACTACCGCAAGACCCACCTCTTCGGTCGCTTCGAGCGCGACCACTTCACACCGGGCGGGCAGCCCGTCGTCCAGGCGGAACTCGACGGGCTCACCGTCGGCCTGATGATCTGCTACGACGTCGAGTTCCCGGAGAACGTCCGGGCCCACGCCCTGGCCGGCACCGACCTCCTCGTCGTGCCGACGGCCCAGATGCACCCGTTCCAGTTCGTCGCCGAGGCGATGATCCCGGTGCGCGCCTTCGAGAACCAGATGTACGTCGCGTACGTCAACCGCGTCGGTCAGGAAGGGGAGTTCGACTTCGTCGGCCTCTCCGCGCTGGCCGGGCCCGACGGGGTCGCCCGCACCCGCGCCGGGCGCGGCGAGGAGCTGGTCCTCGCCGACGTCGACCCCGCGTTCCTCGCCGCGTCCCGCGAGGCCAACCCGTATCTGCGCGACCGCCGTCCCGGCCTGTACGGGTCGCTCGCCTGAATCCCCCGCGCCTTCCCCAGTAGCTTTCCCGCAAGGAGTCCGTACCCCATGACGTCCACCGTGCCCAACGCCGTCGAGCATGCGGACGAGCGGCAGTCGCCGCCGATCACCATGTTCGGCCCGGACTTCCCGTACGCGTACGACGACTTCCTCGCCCACCCGGCGGGCCTCGGCCAGATACCCGCGACCGAGCACGGCACCGAGGTCGCGGTCGTCGGCGGCGGACTGTCCGGCATCGTGGCCGCCTACGAGCTGATGAAGATGGGCCTGAAGCCGGTCGTGTACGAGGCCGACCGGATCGGCGGGCGGCTGCGGACCGTGGGCTTCGACGGCCAGGGCACCGAGGGCCTGACCGCCGAGATGGGCGCGATGCGCTTCCCGCCCTCCTCGACCGCTCTCCAGCACTACATCGACCTGGTCGGACTCGAGACCCGGCCCTTCCCCAACCCCCTCGCGGAGACGACCCCTTCGACGGTCGTCGACCTCAAGGGCGAGTCGCACTACGCCGAGACGGTCGACGACCTGCCGCAGGTCTACCGCGATGTCGCCGACGCCTGGAACAAGTGCCTCGAAGAGGGCGCCGACTTCTCCGACATGAACCGCGCCCTGCGCGAGCGGGACGTGCCGCGCATCCGTGAGATCTGGGGGCGGCTCGTCGAGAAGCTCGACAACCAGACCTTCTACGGCTTCCTCTGCGACTCCGCGGCCTTCAGGTCCTTCCGGCACCGCGAGATCTTCGGTCAGGTCGGCTTCGGCACCGGCGGCTGGGACACCGACTTCCCGAACTCCATCCTGGAGATCCTCCGCGTCGTCTACACCGAGGCCGACGACCACCACCGGGGCATCGTCGGCGGCTCCCAGCAGCTGCCGCTGCGCCTGTGGGAGCGGGAGCCGGAGAAGATCGTGCACTGGGCGTACGGCACCTCGCTGGCGAGCCTGCACGAGGGCGGCGCGCCCCGCCCGGCCGTGACCCGTCTGCACCGCACGGCGAACAACCGGATCACCGTGACCGACGCGAACGGCGACATCCGCACCTACCGGGCGGTGATCTTCACCGCCCAGTCCTGGATGCTGCTCTCGAAGATCGCGTGCGACGACTCGCTCTTCCCGATCGACCACTGGACCGCCATCGAGCGCACCCACTACATGGAGAGCTCCAAGCTGTTCGTGCCCGTGGACCGGCCGTTCTGGCGGGACAAGGCCGTCGACGACCGGGGGAACCCGACGGGCCGGGACGTCATGTCGATGACGCTCACCGACCGCATGACGCGCGGGACCTACCTCCTGGACGACGGCCCGGACAAGCCCGCCGTCATCTGTCTCTCCTACACCTGGTGCGACGACAGCCTGAAGTGGCTGCCGCTGTCCGCGAACGAGCGGATGGAGGTCATGCTGAAGTCGCTGTCGGAGATCTATCCGAAGGTCGACATCAGGAAGCACATCATCGGCAACCCGGTGACCGTGTCCTGGGAGAACGAGCCGTACTTCATGGGCGCGTTCAAGGCCAACCTGCCCGGTCACTACCGCTACCAGCGGCGCCTGTTCACCCACTTCATGCAGGACCGGCTGCCCGAGGACAAGCGGGGCGTCTTCCTCGCCGGCGACGACATCTCCTGGACCGCCGGCTGGGCCGAGGGCGCCGTCCAGACCGCGCTGAACGCGGTCTGGGGCGTCATGCACCACTTCGGCGGCGAGACCGACGCGACCAACCCCGGCCCGGGCGACCTCTACGACGAGATCGCACCGGTCGAACTGCCCGAGGACTAGGGCTTCAGGCCAGGCCCTGGGCCTCGGTGGCCTGTACCGCCTCGTAGAGTTCGGCGGCCACGTCCTTGAGTTCCTCGGCGTCCCGGGCGCCGCCCTGGACCTCGAAGAAGAACGCGTCGAGGCCGCTGCTCGTGGCATGGACCGCGAGGTCCTCGGCGATCTGGGCGGCGCTGCCCTGGAAGGCGGCGCGGTCCGAGCCGTCGTAGGCCTTCGCGGTGTACTGGGCGTTCACCCTGACCACCGTCTCGATCGGCTCGGTGCGTCCGCGCTCGGCCGCCAGGTCCTGCAACCGGCGCCACTGCGCGGCCAGTCGGTCGGCTCCCATGGCGATGGGCATCCAGCCGTCCGCGCGGTCGACGAGCCGGATCATCGCCTTCCTGCTGTTGGTCGGCAGCAGGATCGGGATCGGAGCGGCCGGCTTGGGACCGACCACGGCAGAGGCGATCCTGGTCAGCCGGCCCTCGTACGTCACCGGGTCCGGGCCCCACACCGCCCGGCAGACGTCGATGACCTCGTCCAGGACCCGGCCCCGCTCCTCGAACGGCGCCACACCGGCCGCGGCGTACTCGTCGAGCGACCAGCCCGTGCCGAGGCCCGCCAGCACCCGGCCCCCGCTCGCCGCGTCGAGCGTCGCGAGGGACTTGGCCAGCTGGAAGGGGTTGTGCAGCGGGGCGACCAGGATGCTCGTGCCGAGCCGGGCCGTCCCGGTCGACGCCGCGGCAAGGGTCAGCGTCACCAGGGGATCGGGGACACCGCGGTACACGTCCGGCCAGGCGAGGCCCTCGATGCCGTACAGGCCCTGCGTCATGGGCTCGGGGAACAGGGCACGCTCGTAGACCCACAGACTCTCGTAGCCGATCCGCTCGGCGGCGCGAGCCACGTCGGGCACATCACGCCCGAGGTCGTACTGCCGCGCTTGGGGAAGGCTCAGGCCCAGTCGAATGGCCATGCGTACGCTCCTTTGCGTCGGTTCAATCCGCAACTTAACCCCGAGGCAGGGCAGTCGGTGAGGTGTGTCGCGGCTCGTGGCCGGATCAGTCCGGCAAGGGCGTGAGCAGCATGCGTCCGGCGAAGCCGACCGCCGTGTCAAGGCGCTCGGTGAACTCCTCGGCCACGTCCGGGAGTCCGCGCAGCGCCCACAGCGCGCGGGCCGCGGTCCAGGTGGCGTCCCGGGCCCGCTCCAGGCTCCAGGAGCCCAGCAGATGGGTGAGCGGGTCGGCGATCTGGAGCAGGTCGGGACCCGGCATCAGCTCTTCGCGGATGCGCTCCTCCAGCGAAACGAGGAGGTCGCCCACGCGATCGAACTCATCCTCCAGCTCGGCCGGTTCGCAGCGCAGGCTACGACAGGCGTCCACAACGGCGAGCGCCAGGTCGTGGCCGATGTGCGCATTGATGCCCGCCAGCGCGAACTGCAGCGGACGTACGCCGGGATGGCGGCGGAACTGGAACAGCGGGCGCCAGCAGGCCGGTGGCCGCCGGCCGTCGGACACCGCCTCGACGGCCGCCAGATAGCGCTGCGCGAACCGTACGTCCAGCGTGATCGCCGCCCGCGCGTCCGGGAACCGGCCGGCGTCGATCCCCCGGTCGATCGCCTCCGTCACGGCGAGGTAGACGCGGTTGAAGACCGCGATCCCGTCCCGCTCGGGAAGGGCGGCGTCCAGGGCGCGCATCCGGGAGACGACCTCGCCCACGGATGGGGTGAACTGTTCCAATTGCGGCATGGGGGAAGGGTCCCAGTCCTAGGCTGACCCAAGTGGCGGCGGGCCCGACGCTTCCCCGGAACGGGGGAACGGGTGCCTGTGGTGGGGGAGGGAAGCGGACGTGTCAGGCTCACGCGCGCACCGGCTGGCGGCACGCAGGGCCCGGCGCAGGCGCGCCCGACGGGGTGCCATGGTCGCGGTGGCCTCGGTGGTGGTCGCCGTCGGCACGGCCACCGGCATGATGTCCGCCCTGGACGACGGCAGCGGTGCCGAGGCGGCCAAGCCCGAGGTGAGCAGCTCGCCGCGGCTCGATCAGCTGCCCGTCGAGCCGTCCGTGTCCGCCACGGTCACCAAGTCCCCCGCTGTCCGGCCCAGTCCGACGAAGAAGGCCGATCCCTCACCCACGAGGACGCCGGAGAAGAAGCAGCGGCCCGCCCCCGCGCCCGCGTCCGCCCGCCTCTACCTCCACCCCGAGTCCCATGTCCTCGACTGGGTCCGCGCCCACCCGACCGACCCGCGCACCCCGCTCATCGAGTCCCGTATCGCCGACCGGCCCGCCGCCGTGTGGTTCGCCGACTTCACGCCGGCGACCATCACCGCACGGGTCCGTGAGGTCACCTCGGACGCCGCCGGACAGGGCCGCGTTCCGGTGCTGGTGGCGTACGCGATCCCGGACCGCGACTGCGGAGGCGCCTCCCAGGGCGGGGCACCGGACCTCGACGCCTACGACGGCTGGATCGACGACTTCGCGGCCGGACTGGGCTCCGGTGAGGTCGTCGTCGTCCTGGAGCCCGACTCCGTCGCCCAGGCCGAGTGCCTCTCCGACGACCAACGGGCGGACCGGTTCGCCTCGTTGGCCCGGGCCGGCCGCGTCCTGAAGTCCGCCGACCCGAAGGCGCGCGTGTACTACGACGCCGGGCACTCCGGCTGGAACACGGCCGCCGCGCAGGCGGGGATGCTGAAGCAGGCCGGCGCCGCCTCGCCCGCCTCCTCCGACGGGATCTTCAGCAACGTCTCCAACTTCCACACGACGTCCGACGAGATCGCCTACGACCGCCAGGTCCTCGACGACCTGGGCGGACCGTCGAGCCTCGGCGCCGTCATCGACACCAGCCGCAACGGCAACGGCGCGCCGCCCGAGGGCGACTGGTGCGACCCGGCCGGCCGCAAGCTCGGCCGGGCGCCGACGCTGAACACGGGCGAGGCACGGATCGACGCCTACCTGTGGGTGAAACTGCCGGGGGAGTCGGACGGGTGCCAGGGGGCGCCGGGGACGTTCAGTCCGTCGTACGCCTACGACCTGGCGCGCTGATTCCCCTCGTCCAGCAGCGGTTCCCGCGTCCTGAGGTGCGCCGGGGCGAACGCCCGCAGCGTGTGGTAGCCGGTGATGACGACCAGGGTGCCCAGGGCGATACCGCTCAGCGAGAAGTTGTCGGTGAACTTCATGGTGACGTTGCCGACGCCGATGACGACGCCCGCGGCGGCCGGGACCAGGTTCAGCGGATTGCGCAGGTCCACCCGGGAGTTGGTCCAGATCTGCGCGCCGAGCAGGCCGATCATGCCGTAGAGGATGACGGTGATGCCGCCGAGGACGCCGCCGGGGACGGCGGCGACGACCGCGCCGAACTTCGGGCACAGACCGAACAGGAGGGCGAAGCCGGCGGCGGCCCAGTAGGCGGCCGTCGAGTAGACACGGGTCGCGGCCATCACGCCGATGTTCTCGGAGTACGTGGTGTTGGGCGGGCCGCCCACGGCCGTGGACAGCATGGAACCGATGCCGTCGGCCGAGATCGCCGTGCCGAGCCTGTCGTCGAGCGGGTCGCCGGTCATCTCGCCGACCGCCTTGACGTGTCCGGCGTTCTCCGCGACCAGGGCGATGACCACGGGGAGCGCGACCAGGATCGCCGACCACTGGAACGTCGGGCCGTGGAAGGAGGGCAGACCGAGCCAGTCCGCCCTGCCGACGCCGGAGAGGTCGAGCCGCCAGTGGTCGGTGACCCTGCCGCCGGCGTCGACCGAGTGGATCCTGCCGAAGATCCGGTCGAAGGCCCACGAGAGGCCGTAGCCGAAGACCAGGCCGAGGAAGATCGCGATCCGTGACCAGAAACCACGCAGACAGACGACCGCCAGACCGGTGAACAGCATCACCAGCAGAGCGGTCCACTGGTCCTGCGGCCAGTAGGTCGAAGCGGTCACCGGCGCCAGGTTGAAGCCGATCAGCATGACCACCGCGCCGGTGACGATCGGCGGTATCGCGGCGTGGATGATCCGCGCCCCGAAGCGCTGCACGGCGAGACCGACCAGGAAGAGCGCCGCGCCGACTACGAAGACCGCGCCGGTGACCGTGGCGCTCGTACCGCCCTGTGCGCGGATCACCGCGGCCACCCCGACGAAGGAGAGCGAACAGCCCAGGTAGCTCGGCACCCGGCCGCGCGTCGCGAGCAGGAAGACCACGGTCGCGACGCCCGACATCATGATCGCGAGGTTGGGGTCCAGGCCCATCAGCACAGGGGCCACGAAGGACGCGCCGAACATGGCCACCACATGCTGGGCGCCGAGGCCGAGGCCGAGGGTGCGGGGCCAGGAGAGGCGTTCGTCGGGGCGCACCACCGCACCGGGCGCGGGTGTCCGCCCATCGCCGTGCACTTTCCAGCGGACGCCGAGATCCATGGGAACGGTCGCTTTCTCCGGGCGCGTTCTCCCGCGCGAGGTTCTGTACGTGAAGTGGTGTCCGGACCATTGTCACGGCTACCTCGGAGTTCTACGCTCGCACGGTCCTACTCATGAACTGCGTTCACATTCCTGACCATTCGTTCGATGGATCGGAGTGCTCGATGAGAGGAAGATCCCGTGCGGCCGTGCTGCTGGCCGCGGTGGTGAGTCTTGGAACCGTCCTCGTCCCCTCGGCGCACGCGAGTCCGAAGGCCCCCGACACGGCCGTCCTCGACGGCGCCCGGCTGCAGCGGACCAAGACCCGGCTGGACCGTGGTGATCCCCAACTCCGCCGGGAACTGCGGACCTTGACGGCCCGCGCCGACAACTGGCTGTCCCAGGGCCCCTGGACGGTCGTCGACAAGCCGAAACCCGCACCCGGCGGGGACGTCCACGAGTACCTCAGCCAGGCCCCCTACTGGTGGCCTACCACGACCCCGACCGCCGACAACCCGTGGGGCTGCCCGTACGTCCAGCGCGACGGTCAGCGCAACCCGGAGGTCGACTCGGGTACCGACCGCCAGGACGTCGAGCACGTCTTCGACTCGACGTACGACCTCTCCCTGGCCTGGTACTACACGGGCAGACGGGCCTACGCGGAGAAGGCCGCCCAGATCCTGCGCACCTGGTTCCTCGACCCGGCCACCCGGATGAACCCGAACCTGGACCACGCCCAGTTCATCCCCTGCAAGTACGACGGCCGGTCCATCGGCATCATCGACTTCTCCCAGTCGTACACGAGCGTGCTCGACGCCCAGGCCGTCCTCGCCACCGGAGCGCCGGGCTGGAGCGCCCGGGACCGCACCGCGATGGGCAGGTGGAACTCCGACTTCCTCGGCTGGCTCAGGAACAGCGGCTTCGGCAAGGAGGAGGGCGCGGCCGGCAACAACCACGGCACCTTCTACGACCTGCAGCTCGCCGCCCTCGCGTACGCGACCGGCGACCGGGCGCTCGCCCGGCGGACCGTGCTCGACGCGCGCACCAGGCGCATCGACCCCCAGATCGCCGCCGACGGCAGCCAGCCGCAGGAGCTCGCGCGGACGCGCAGCTGGCACTACTCGACCTTCGACCTGGTCGCCTACACCCGCCTCGCGGCCATCGGCCGACACGTCGGCGTGAACCTGTGGGCCTATCAAGGACCGGCCGGACAAGGGGTGTCTAAGGCCCTGGACTATCTGCTGCCCGCGGCGACCGGGGCGGCCGTCTGGCCGTATCCCGAGCTCGAGTTCCACCGGTTCGCGGCGAGCGACATCGTGCACGCGGCGGCGGACGCCGGGGACGAGGCGGCGCGCGAGGCGGTGCCGAAACTGGAGACCCCGCCCGGCGGTGACCTCTGGGCGCTGCGCCCGGCCGCCGAACAGCTGGACTCCATAACGGGCTGACCAGGCCCTTCCCGACCGGGACTCCTGAGCGTCCGCTTAGGATGGAGTGTCCCCACCGCTCCATCCCGCGACGCCCAGGAGTCCCACCCGTGACCGCAGAAGCCCCCACGGCCCCCGCCGTCTCGTACGGACGGCTGATGCCCGTCACCGTCCACTTCGACGATCTGGACGCGCTCGGGCTGCTGCACAACGCCCGCTATCCCCTCAAGGTCGAGCGGGCCTGGACCGAGCTGTGGCAGGAGCACGGCATCCACTTCGACGGCGACTGGGCCGCGGCCGGAGACGCCTGCAACGCCGTCAAGGAGCTCACCATCAGCTACCGGGCGCCGGTGACCCGGCCGGGCGAGTACGCCGTCCACCTGTGGCTGGAGCGGCTCGGGAACACCGGGCTGACCTACGGCTTCCGGTTCTGCTCGGCGGACGGGACCGAGACGTACGCGCGGGGCACCCGGGTGCTGGTCCGGCTGGACGCGGCCACGATGCGCCCCGCGCCCTGGAGCGACGGCTTCAGGGCCGCGGGTCGGGCACTGCTGCGGCCGGCCGGCTGACCTCGCGCCGGGTACGGGGGTCGCCGGTGCGCAGGACGCCGGCGAAACCCACCAGGCCGCAGGCCAGGACCGTCACCAGCATGAACGACACCACCAGACTCGTCGCCTGCGCCACCCCGCCGATCAGGCTGGGCGCGATCAGCCCCGAGGTGTAGGTGATGGTCGCGACGCCCGCGATGGCCTGGCTCGGATTCGGGCCGCTGTGCCCGGCCGCCGCGAAGCACAGCGGTACGACGACCGCGATGCCGAGGCCGAGCAGCGCGAAGCCCGTCATGGCGACGGCGGGATGTCCGGCGAGGACGATGAGCACCCCGCCGAGCACGGCGAAGCCGCCACCCGCCCGGACCGTGCTCACCGCGCCGAAGCGGTTCACCACCGCATCGCCCACCAGCCGCGCCACCGCCATGGTGAGCATGAACCCGGTCGTACAGGCCGCGGCGAGACCCGCCGAGGTCTCCAGCTGGTCGCGCAGGAAGACGGCCGACCAGTCCAGGCTCGCGCCCTCCGCGAAGACCGCGCAGAACCCGACCGCACCGATCAGCAGCGCGGACCTCGGCGGCAGCGCGAACCGTGGCGGCGGCTCCTCGTCCTCGGCGGGCTGCAGGTCCAGGACCCAGGTACAGGCCAGGAGGCCGAGGGCGGTGAGGGTCGCCGACGCGAGCGCGAAGTGCACACGGGCGTCCGCGCCCAGATGCGCGGCGAGTGTGCCGCCGGCCGAGCCGATCAGGGCGCCCGCGCTCCACATGCCGTGCAGCCCGGTCATGATCGACTTGTTCAGCCGGCGTTCGATCTCCACGCCGAGCGCGTTCATGCCGACGTCGGCCATGCCGGCGCTCGCGCCGTAGACGAACATCGCCAGGCACAGGGTGAGCATGTTCGGCGCGAGGGACGGCAGGACGAGGGAGAGCGTCCACAGGGCGATCAGTCCGCGCAGGCTCGTACGGCTGCCGAAGCGGTGACTGATCCGGCCGGCCAGCGGCATCGCGCAGGAGGCGCCGAAGGCCGTGAAGGCGAGCGCGAAGCCCAGCTCGCCCGCGCTGAGGTGCGCGTGCTCCCGGATCCACGGCACACGGGTCGCGAACGAGCCGGTGACGCCCCCGTGCACGGTGAACACGGCGGCCAGGGCGTACCGGGCGCGCCTCACCTCGCGCAGGTCATGGACCACGTCGCTCATTCTGCGTCCCTCCCGTTTCCCGGTTCCCGTCCTGTGCTCGGTCAACGCCGCGTAAACTATCAGGGTCCCTTCCTGATAGATAGGGGATTAACGGCCGAGCGGGCCAGGCATGGCACCGCACCGCACTGCGTCTGCCCGTCCCGCCGTCTGGAAGGATCCCGGCATGCCCGCATCCCCGAGCACCGCCCGGGCCATCAACGACCGGCTCGCGCTGCGGCTGCTGCAGCAGGAAGGCCCGTTGACGGCAGGGCAGTTGAAGCAGCTGACCGGACTGTCCCGGCCCACCGTCGCCGACCTCGTCGAACGCCTCACCGCGGCCGGTCTGATCGGTGTGGCCGGAGAGGCGGGGGAACAGCGGCGGGGGCCGAACGCGAAGCTGTACGGGATCGTGGCCGACCGCGCCCATCTGGCGGCGCTGGACGCCCGGACGGAGGGCGTCTCGGTCGTCGTGTCCGACCTGGTGGGGCGGGTGCTCGCGGAGGCGTCGGTGCCGATCGGCGGGGACATGGGGACCGGGCCGGCGGTGGAGCAGGCCGTCGCGCTGGTCGAGCGGGTGGCGAAAGAGGCGGGCGCGGACCGGCTGCACACGGTCGGGATCGGTGCGCCGGGGCTGATCGACCCGGTCACGGGCGAGCTGCGGGACTCGACCGGCCTGCCCGAATGGCACCGCCGTCTGTGCGCCGCCCTCCAGGAACGCTTCCCCGAGGCGAGGGTCAGCGTCGAGAACGAGACCAACCTCGCCGCCCTGGCGGAACAGCGGGACGGCGCGGCCCGCGACCGCGACACCTTCGTCCTCCTGTGGCTGGGACACGGAACCGGGGCGGCGGTGGTGCTGGACGGTTCCCTGCGCCGAGGGGCCTCGGGCGGCACCGGCGAGATCGGCTTCCTGCCGGTACCCGGCACGACCGCACTGCCGTCGGCCACGGGGTGTGAGGGAGGCTTCCACTCGCTGGCGGGCTCGGCGGCGGTGGTGGAGCTGGCGGCGAAGTTCGGGCTGGCGCCGGACGGGGTCAGGGACGAACCGTCGGCCGCGGGGGTGGTGCGGGGGGCGGTGGGGGTGCTGGCTCGGATGCGTGAGGGGGGTGCTGGGGCGAGTCGCGGCGTTACGGGTGCTGGGGGTGCCGCGGGGGCTCACGGCTCGGCCGACCGGTTTTTGGATGCCCTCGCCGATCGGCTCGCCCTGGGGGTCGCGTCCGTCGTCGCCATCCTCGACCCCGGGTGCGTCGTCCTCGGCGGCGAGGTCGGGCAGGCCGGCGGGAGTGAGCTGGCCGCACGGGTGCAGGAACGGGTCCGGCGGATGTCACCGCTGCTCACCGAGGTCCGGGCCGGCGCCCTCGGCGGCGGGGCCGTACTGCGCGGGGCGCTGCTCACGGCACGGGACCGCGCCCAGGAGGAGCTGTTCGCGCCCCCCGAGCGTTGGTCTCCGCGTTCCTGATGCCGTCGCCTCAGCCCCGCCCCCTCGCCGAGCGAGCCGTCCGAGGTGAGGACCGGCTCCGGCAGCCAGGTGCCGACGTACTGTTCGCGCCGGGCCCGCGCGGCGGTCAGACGGGTCAGACAGAGGTTGGTGACCACCTTGGCCGGCCAGGCCGCGGGATGCTCGATGGCCGTACGGTCCGTGCCGCTGAAGCGGAGATAGGTGTCCTGTACCGCGTCCTCGGCCTCGTCGGCCGAACCCAGCAGTCGGTAGGCCAGGCCGAACAGGCGCGGGCGGTGCGGCTCGAAGTCGTCGGCGGTCGCGCTGCTCATGGCTCCACCCTGCCGGAGCCCACCCGAGCGGATGGGGTGGCCCGGCGACGGGCAAGGGCCGTCGTCACCGCCGCCGGGCCGGCAACGGGAGATCCAGAAAGGACTAGACCATAGGGTCCAACGGGGAAACGGGAGTTGAGAAGTCCAGCGACGTCACCTGTGAGCCAACCCACATCGTTCGCCCGTATGGACCTCGATCGGGCGTGGCAGACTGGCTCTGTACCAGAAGCAGCGCACTCCGGGGTCGGTGAAATTCCGAACCGGCGGTTACAGTCCGCGACCCGTCCGCTTCCAGCGGCCGGTTGACCAGGTGAAATTCCTGGACCGACGGTTAAAGTCCGGATGGGAGGCAGTGCGCGGCGGGCGGGCATTCGTGCGCGCCGCCGTATGCGCTCATCCATGGGGATGGGTTCTGTCCGGCGTCGCCCTCGGTGTCCTCGCTCGTCCTCTGTCGTCTTCGACAGCCCCGGAGTCCGTGCCCCAATGAGGCAGGAGGACCCGGGAAGTGTTCACCGGAATCGTCGAAGAGCTGGGTGAGATCACCGCCGTCGAGAACCTCGGCGACTCCTGTCGTTTCCGGGTGCGCGGTCCCGTGGTCACCGAGGGCGCGAAGCACGGGGACTCCATCGCCGTCAACGGCGTCTGCCTCACCGTCGTCGAGTACGACGCCGACTGGTTCACCGCCGACGTCATGGCCGAGACCCTCGACCGCTCCAGCCTCGGCGCCCTCGCCGAAGGCTCCCGGGTCAACCTGGAACGCCCGATGGCCGTGGGCGCCCGACTGGGCGGACACATCGTGCAGGGGCATGTCGACGGCACCGGGCGGGTCCTGGAGCGCAAGCCCTCCGAGAACTGGGAGATCATCAAGATCTCCCTGCCCGCGGACCTCACGCGCTATGTCGTCGAGAAGGGCTCCATCACCGTCGACGGCATCAGCCTCACCGTCGTCGACGCCGGCCCCGACTACTTCACGGTCAGCCTCATCCCGACCACCCTCGCCCTGACCACGCTCGGTATCAAGCAGCCCGGCGACCCGGTCAACCTCGAGGTGGACGTCGTGGCCAAGTACGTCGAGCGGCTGCTCGCGAGCAGCGGTCAGGGGGCCGGGAAGTGAACTCCCTCAACTCCGAGGCCTTCGTCCTGTTCGGCCAGCACATCCTCTGGTCGGACATGATCGGCAACATCCTCGGTCTGATCGCCCTCGCCCTCGGCTGGCGGCGCAACCTCTGGAGCTGGCCGGTGCAGTTCGCCTCCGGCCTCATCCTCTTCGGCGCCTTCTTCGGCCATCTGACCGGCAGCGCGGGCAAGCAGGCGGTCGTCATGGCCGTCGCCCTGTACGGCTGGTGGCAGTGGAACCGCAACAAGGGCCAGTCCGGCGACGGCCACATCGCCCCCCGCTTCGCCACCTGGCGCGAGCGCGGCGCGATGGTCGCCGCCGCCGCCGTCGGCACGGTCGCCGTCGCCCTGCTCTTCAAGGCCTACCCGACCCTGTCCTGGGACCCCTGGCCGGACGCGTACATATTCGTCGGCACCGTCGTCGCCATGTACGCACAGGCCCGCGGCATGGTCGAGTTCTGGTTCGCCTGGCTCCTCGTCGACGTCGTCGGCGTCCCCCTCAACTTCGCCAACGGCTACGCCTTCTCCGGCTTCGTCTACGTCATCTACGGCGCACTCGTCCTGTGGGGCATGCGCGACTGGTGGCTGCGCTCCCGCAGGACGCCGCAGCCCGTCCTGGAAGGAGCCCCGGCATGACCGCGGCACCCATTCTCTACAGCACGGACGGCATCGAGGACTGGTCCCTCGACCCGATCGAGCAGGCCATCGCCGACATCGCGGCCGGCCGCCCGATCGTGGTCGTCGACGACGAGGACCGCGAGAACGAGGGCGACCTGGTGGTGGCCGCCGAGAAGGTCACGCCCGAGATCGTGGCCTTCATGATGAGCGAGTGCCGTGGCCTGATCTGCGCGCCGATGGAGAGCGACGAACTGGAGCGGCTGAAGCTCCCGCAGATGGTCGACGACAACACGGAGTCGATGAAGACGGCCTTCACGGTCTCCGTGGACGCCTCCGCCGCGCACGGCGTGACCACCGGCATCTCCGCCGCCGACCGCGCCACCACGCTCCAGCTCCTGGCGAGCGGCGACGCCGAAGCCTCCGACTTCGTCCGCCCCGGCCATATCTTCCCGCTGCGCGCCAAGGCCGGCGGTGTGCTGACCCGCAACGGCCACACCGAGGCCGCCGTCGACCTCGCCCGCCTCGCGGGCCTGCGTCCGGCCGGCGCGATCGTCGAGATCGCCGGCGAGGACGGCCGTATGCTCCGCCTGCCCGAACTGATCCCCTTCGCCCGCAAGCACGGCCTGACGATCATCTCCATCGAGGACCTGATCGCCTACCGCCGCTCCAGCGAGCCCACCGTCCGCCGTGAGGCCGAGACCCATCTGCCCACCGCCCACGGCGCGTTCAAGGCCTACGGCTACCGCTCCAGCGTCGACGGCGTCGAGCATGTCGCCCTGGTCCACGGCGAGATCGGCGACGGCGAGGACGTCCTGGTCCGCGTCCACTCCGAGTGCCTCACCGGCGACATCTTCGCCTCCCTGCGCTGCGACTGCGGCCCCCAGCTGGACGCCTCCCTGGAACGCATCCAGGAGGAGGGCAGGGGAGTGGTCGTCTATCTGCGCGGTCACGAGGGACGCGGTATCGGCCTGCTGTCCAAGCTGCGCGCCTACGAGCTCCAGGAGCGCGGCCGTGACACCCTCGACGCCAACCTGGAGCTCGGCCTGCCCGCCGACGCCCGGGACTACGGCGCCGGCGCGCAGATCCTGGAGGACCTCGGCGTCCGCAGCGTCCGCCTGATGACCAACAACCCCGACAAGACCGACGCGCTCGTCCGCCATGGGCTCAAGGTCACCGGCCGGGAGCCGATGCCCGTACAGGCGGGTGAGCACAACCTCCGCTACCTGCGCACCAAGCGGGACCGGATGGGACACGACCTGCCCTGGCTGGACCCGGCCCCCGTGTCCACCTGCGGCAACCAGTAAGGGCGTCCTCGCACACCTGAGCGATCGCGCATCGCACTTCGTACATCGCACATCGCACTTCGCACTTCGCACATCTAGGAGACAAGAGAACGTGAGCGGCAAGGGCGCACCGGAGCTGTCCGTACGCAATGTGGGTGACCTGCGGGTCGCCGTCATCGCGGCGCAGTGGCACGAGAAGGTGATGGACGGCCTGGTGGACGGCGCCCTGCGCGCCCTGCACGACCTCGGCATCGACGAGCCGACCCTGCTCCGGGTCCCCGGCAGCTGGGAGCTCCCCGTCGTCGCCAAGGTCCTCGCGGGCCGCGGCTACGACGCGATCGTCGCCCTGGGGGTGGTCATCCGCGGCGGCACCCCGCACTTCGAGTACGTCTGCCAGGGCGTCACCCAGGGCCTCACCCAGGTCTCCGTCGAGACCGGCGTCCCCGTCGGCTTCGGCGTGCTGACCTGCGACACCGAGGAGCAGGCCCTGGACCGCGCTGGAATCGAGGGCTCGAACGAGGACAAGGGGCACGAGGCGGTGACGGCGGCGGTGGCGACTGCGGCCACCCTCCGCTCAGTATCTGAACCGTGGCGCTGACGAATCGCGTATGTGGATAGGGTGGGAGCCACCATGTCCAATAAGACGTTCGAGGAGCTCTTCACCGAGCTCCAGCACAAGGCCGCCCACGGCGATCCCGCCACTTCCCGCACCGCAGAGCTGGTCGGCAAGGGCGTCCATGCCATCGGCAAGAAGGTCGTCGAAGAGGCCGCCGAGGTCTGGATGGCCGCCGAGTACGAGGGCAAGGAGGCGGCCGCCGAGGAGATCTCGCAGCTGCTGTACCACGTCCAGGTGATGATGGTCGCCCGCGGGATCTCCCTGGACGACGTCTACGCCCACCTCTGAACCGCACACCCCACCCGCACACCTCACCGCAAAGGAAGCCGACCTCATGCTGCGCATCGCCGTCCCCAACAAGGGTTCCCTGTCAGGCCCTGCGGCGGAGATGCTGCATGAGGCCGGCTACCAGCAGCGCCGCGAGTCCAAGGAACTGCGGATCGTCGACCCGGTCAACGACGTGGAGTTCTTCTACCTCCGCCCCCGGGACATCGCCATCTACGTCTCCTCCGGCCAGCTCGACATCGGCATCACCGGCCGTGACCTGCTGATCGACTCCGGCGCCGACGCCGAGGAGATCCTCCCGCTGGGCTTCGCGCGCTCCACCTTCCGCTTCGCCTCCAAGCCGGGTACCGCGACCGGCATCGAGGACCTCAAGGGCAAGACGGTCGCCACCTCCTACGAGGGGATCGTCGCCGGGCACCTCGCCGACAGCGGCATCGACGCCTCCGTCGTCCACCTCGACGGCGCCGTGGAGACCGCCATCGAGCTCGGTGTCGCCGAGGTCATCGCGGACGTCGTCGAGACCGGCACCAGCCTGCGCAACGCCGGCCTGGAGGTCTTCGGCGAGCCGATCATGAAGTCCGAGGCCATCGTCATCCGCCGTACCGGGGCGGACGGCGAGGAGCCCAAGGTGCAGCAGTTCCTGCGCCGCCTCCAGGGCGTCCTGGTCGCCCGGACGTACGTGATGATGGACTACGACTGCCGGGTCGAGCAGCTGGAGAAGGCCGTGGCGCTCACTCCCGGCCTGGAGTCGCCGACCGTCTCCCCGCTGCACAACGAGGGCTGGGTCGCCGTCCGTGCGATGGTCCCGGCCAAGGAGGCCCAGCGGATCATGGACGACCTCTACGACCTCGGCGCCCGGGCCATCCTGACCACGGCCATCCACGCCTGCCGTCTCTGAGAGACCGTCACTGCGACAACCGTGAGCTGAGAGTCCGTACGAGATGTCCGACCTGCCCACCCTCCCCGTCACCTTCCGGCCCGGCCGCACCCGTGTCGTCCTGCTCACCAGCGGAGTCGTGATCTTCGCGGTGATCACGCTCGTCGCGCTGCTCCTGGACCAGCTCAGCCCCGGCGAGAAGCTCAGCTTCGTCTTCACCGGCGCCATCCTCTTCGGAGTACTGGCGACCCTCGCCCGGGTGAAAGTGGTCGCCGCGGAGGACGGCGTCACCGTGGTCAACATCGCCAGCAGGCGCCACCTGGAATGGGCCGAGATCCTCCATGTGAACCTGCGCCCCGGAGACCCCTGGGTCTTCCTCAACCTCAGTGACGGCACCAGCCTGCCCGCCCTCGGCATCCAGCCCGGCATCGCCAAGGAACGTGCCATCGCCGACGCGCGCACCCTGCGGGCGCTCGCCGAGGCCCGCTCGACAAGGGATCTGCCGTAGAGGGCCTTGTCTTGATTAATCTGTTCGCGGAGGCGTTTTCGTCGCGCCTCCGCCGCCGATGTTCCCGTCGGACTTCGGCTGCCCCTGCTACCCGAGGAGTGACTCCCTCCAGCGATGGACGGATCGTCCTGTAGTACCTGCGCCGCCCCCTCACGACATACCGAGGCGGCGGCATCATGACCAGCCCCCTGCTGCTCCTCGGAGCGGCCCTCCTGCTCATCCTCGCCAACGGCTTCTTCGTCGCCGCCGAGTTCGGCCTGGTCACGGTCGAGTCCACGGACGCCGAGAAGGCCGCGGCCGAGGGCGACAAGCGCGCCCGCAGGGTCGCGGACTCGCTCAAGGAACTCTCCTTCCAGCTCTCCGGCACCCAGCTCGGCATCACCATCACCTCCCTCGTCGTCGGCATGCTCGCCGAACCGGCCCTCGCCCAGCTGCTGGACGGCCCCTTCCGGGCGGCCGGCATCCCCGAGGGCGCGGTCTCCGGCGTGGCGGTCGTCGTCGGCATGCTGCTGGCCTCCGCCGTGCAGATGGTGATCGGTGAACTCGTGCCGAAGAACTGGGCGGTGTCCAAGCCCATGCAGGTCGCGCGCTTCGTCGCCGGCCCGCAGCACGCCTTCGCCCGGCTGTTCCGGCCGGTCATCTCCGCGCTGAACACCGTCGCCAACCGCCTCGTCCGGGCGCTCGGCGTCGAGCCCACCGAGGAGCTGGCCTCCGCCCGCACCCCCGGCGAACTGGTCTCCCTGGCCCGGCACTCGGCGCAGGCCGGCGCGCTGGAGCAGGACACCGCGGATCTGTTCGTCCGCACCCTCTCCCTCGCGGAGCTGACCGCGCAGCACGTCATGACCCCGCGCGTGAAGGTCAGCGCGCTGCAGTCGTCGGCCACCGCCGAGGACGTGGTCAACCTGACCCGCGCGACCGGTCTGTCCCGCTTCCCCGTCTACAAGGACAAGATCGACGAAATCGTCGGCATGGTCCATCTCAAGGACGCGCTGGCGGTTCCCGCGCACGATCGGCTGCGTACGCCGGTCGTCCGTATCGCCCGTCCGGCGCTGCTGGTCCCCGAGACCCTGCCGGTCCAGCCGCTGCTGGCCCAGCTGCGCAGCGAGCAGCCCATCGCGGTCGTCGTCGACGAGTACGGCGGCACGGCGGGCGTGGTCACCCTGGAGGACATCGTCGAGGAGATCGTCGGCGAGGTCCGCGACGAGCACGACGGCCAGGACGTGCCCGAACTCGCCGCCGCCCCGCCCGAGGACGGCAGGCCGGCCTGGGACGCGGACGGCAGCTGCCGGGTCGACATCCTGCAGCGCATAGGCCTCGACGTGCCCGAGGGGCCGTACGAGACGGTCGCGGGCCTGGTCGCCGACCTGCTCGGCCGGATCCCGGCCGCCGGTGACAGGGCCGAACTCCCCGGCTGGCGGCTCACGGTCCGCCGTGTCGGGCACTACCGAGCCGAGCGCGTACGGCTGGTCCGGACCGGACCGGTCGTGGAGGTCGCCCGATGAGCCTCGTCCAACTCCTCTTCGCCGGGCTGCTCGTGCTCGCCAACGGGTTCTTCGTCGGCGCCGAGTTCGCTCTCGTGTCGGTGCGCCGAAGCCAGATCGAACCGCTCGGCACGGCCCGGGCCCGCCAGGTGCTGTACGGCCTGGAGCGGCTTCCCCAGATGATGGCCGCGGCCCAGTTCGGCATCACCGTCTGCTCCTTGACGCTGGGCGCGGTCGCCGAGCCCACGGTGGCCCATCTGCTGGAACCGGTCTTCGAGTGGATCCACCTGCCCGACGGCATGATCCACCCGCTGGGCTATGTCATCGCACTGGCCGCGGTGGTCTTCTTCCACCTGGTCATCGGCGAGATGGTGCCGAAGAACCTGGCGATGGCGGCGCCGGAGAAGGCCGCGGTGTGGCTCGCCCCGGGCCTGGTCGCCTTCGCCCGTCTCTGCAAGCCCATCACCCTCGCGCTCGGCGCCGTCGCCCAGGCGATCCTGCGGCTGTTCCGGGTCGAGCCGAAGGACGAGGTCGAGGCGGTCTTCACCAGCGAGCAGCTCAACCGGCTCGTCGAGGACTCCGGCCAGGCCGGCCTCCTCGACCCCGAGGAGCAGGAACGCCTGGAGGACGCCCTGGAGCTGGGCTCCCGCCCGGTGACGGACGTCCTCCTGAAGCGGGAGTCCCTGGTCACGGTCAGCCCCTCGGTCACCCCGGGCCGCATCGTCGAGCTCACCGCCCGCACCGGCTACTCCCGCTTCCCGGTCGCCGCCGACAACGGCGCCTTCATGGGCTATCTGCACGTGAAGGACGTACTCGACCTGGAGGACTCGCAACGGGCGGTGCCCCAGCAGTTGTGGCACCCCATGACCACCCTCAGGGCCGATCTGCCGCTGGACGACGCCCTGACGGTGATGCGCCGCGCCGCCACCCATCTGGCCCAGGTGGCGGACGGTTCGGGCAAGGTACTGGGCCTGGTCGCGCTGGAGGACGTGCTCGAACTCCTGGTCGGCGAGGTCACGGATCCGGCGCACCGGGAGGTGCCGGAGGTCAAGGTGACGGAACCGAGGGGGAGCGGGGAGCCGGAGCAGGCGCTGGCGGGGTGAGGGGCGGCGGGGTTGGTGGAATGTGACATATCACTGAGCGGTCAGTGGTTGACCAGTCAGTGGTATGTCACATAACACCGGGATCCCTCACATCGCACTGGGATCCTGCGGCCCCCGCCCCGACAGAACCTCCCCATATGCCTGCATCAGATCGGGCAGCCGCAGCGTCGACAGGTCGTCCCGCGACAGCATCCCGGGGTAGGTCGACAACCGCAGGTCCCGGTAGGCACAGCTCTTCTCGTACAGGGTGCGCAGGAACCGGCCGTTGCCGAGTTCGTCGATCCATCCCTGGTCCACCACGTGGCCGGCGATGGACCGCAGCTCGTCGAGGGCCTCCTCGTCCCACACGTCGCCGTTCTCCGCCGCCAGCACCTCACCGATGGAGGTGAGTTCGAGCGGACGGTAGGACGGGAAGTCGACACGGGTGGTGAAGCGGGACGACAGCCCGGGGTTGGCCGCCAGCAGCCGGTCCATGCCCTCGGGGTAGCCGGCGAGGATGACCACCAGATGGTCGCGGTTGTCCTCGGCCCGCTTCAGCAGGACCTGCAGCGCCTCGTCGCCGTACGCGTCCCCCTTGCCGTAACCGGAGTTGGAGAGCGAGTAGGCCTCGTCGACGAAGAGCACACCACCTATCGCGGAGTCGATCAGCTCGTTGGCCTTGACGGCCGTCTGGCCCAGGTACTCGCCGACCAGGTCGGCACGCTGGGCCTCGACCAGATGGTCACCACCCAGGAGGCCGAGGGCGTAGAACACACGGCCCAGGATGCGGGCGACCGTGGTCTTTCCGGTGCCGGAGGGGCCGGAGAAGACGAAGTGCCGTTTGGGGGGCTGGACCGGCAGTCCCTGACCGGCCCGCAGTCTCGCCATGTTCAACTGGGCGGACAGCGCCTTCACCTGGCGCTTCACGGGTTCCAGCCCCACCATGCGCTCGAGTTCGGCGAGCGCCTCCTCGAGTAACGCCGGGTCGGTGGGACCGGCGGGGAGGGGCGAGCCGGTGAGGGTCTTCTCCCGTACCAGCGGGTCGATCGCCGACGGCAGCGAGCCGACCGGCGGCAGGTCGGGTTCGGAGAACCTGAGGTCACGGCCCTCGGTGCCGAAGAGCGGGTCGAACGCGTCCGGGCCCTCCAGGACGTCCTGGCTGCCGGCGAGCGCGATCGCCGCGAGGTCGGTCGCGTCGTCGTAGCCGTCGCCCTCGGCGATCGCGGCGAGCCGCGCCGAGGTGTCCATGAAGGCGGGGTCGACGCGGTGCACGGCCCGGTAGAGGGGGAGCGCGGCGGCCGAGCGGCCGGTCCCCTCGTGGGCCCGCGCCAGCCAGTACCGAAGCTCCTTGCGCTGTGGCTGCTCGCTGCGACAGCGCATCAGCGCGGTGGACAGCAGCGGCTCGGCCTGGCCGTACATCTCCAGGCGGACCCGGGCCATCCCACCGAACAGGCCCGCCTCGATGCCGAGCAGCGGGTCGTCGATCAACGGGTCGGTGTGCCGGACCAGTTGCTCCCAGTCCTTGACCAGATAGGCGCGGCAGGCGTGCAGGAAGCGGACCTGGTGGTCGGTGTCGACGGGCGGGAGGCCGGCGAGGGCCCGGTCGAGCTCCGGGACATGGCGGCCGTCCAGCCAGTGCGAGGCGTGCGCGAGCAGCAGGTCGCGGGGGCTCTCCAGCACCGGCTGCACCCACCAGCCCAGCCAGTACCAGGAGTTGAGGGCCCGGCGGTGCCGGGCGCGCTGTTCCCCGAAGCGGTCCCGGTGCCGGAACATCCGCAGCAGCGCGGTCGTCGTGTCCACGCGCAGCGCGTGCAGCCCGAGCCAGCCGTCGGCCATCCCGGGATCCATCCGGACCGCGGCCCGGAACTCCTCCTCCGCCTGCGGATAGGCGCCCATGGTGTAGGCATCCACACCTCGCAGCCAGGCGAGGTCGGCCGGGGCCTCGGGGCCCTGCGTGCCGAAGTCCATCACGTCCCCCACAAACCGTGCCCCCGTCGGTTGGCCGGCGGGCGGTCACCCGTCGGCCGCCTTGATCGAACCGCCGTGCCGCGGACCGGAGTTGCGGTGCGCGCAGCCGTCGTCCGTAGGTCGCACCGAGGGCATCGTACCCGTGGGGGTGTCGCCTGCCGAAGGGTGCCGCACAGGACGTTTGGCGAGGTGGGGGCGGGTGAGGCCCCGATCGGACGGTTACCGGGAGTGAGCAAAACACACCGTACGGCGTCCGGAAAACGGGGGGAGGGCAGAACGAAGCCCCCGATCACGGGGGAACAACCGGGGGCTTCGCGAGTGTGGGCGGCTTTGGAGGCCGCACATTGAGAACGTAAGACCTGTACGGCCCCCGGGTCAAGCCGAGTTGGGCTCCCGCGGGATGTTGTTGCGGAGGGACCTTCACAAGTTCAGCACATTGCGGATGGTCCGTCACTCTGCGTAAAAGGCTGGTCCGGTCCAAGTGTGTTCCCGGGTCCCGGGAGCACCTCGTACCCCTTCTCGCACTGTCGTACCAATAGGTCCGCGAACGGTCGTGAGGGGTCCTCGGTGAAGTGCCGGCGTTCCGCCCGGACCCACTCGGCCCAGAACTCCCGCTGTTCCTCCCCGTCCCGCAGACGGCCCCGCGTCCAGGAGTCCTCGTCCGGCAACTCCATCCACAGCAGCCGGGCGAGGTGCGGACGCAGTGCGCGACGGCCCGCCCCGACGCCCTCGACGAGGACCACGGGGGCGGGCGGGAGGGGGTGGGGCGGCCCGAACCGGCGGGACCGCCAGTCGTAGGGGGTGTAGCGGGCGCCCTCGCCGCGATGGAAGGGCTCGATCACCTGGTCCAGGAGTCTGCCGGTCCAGTCGAACAGCTCGTCATGACTGGCGATGTCGTCGAGGTGCAGCACCGGGGCGTCACCCAGCGAACGGGCCAGCGCCGCGGCGAACGTGGACTTTCCCGAGCCGGCGTGCCCGTCCACGCCGATCAGCCGGACCGGACCACAGGACGGCGGAAGCCGGCGGAGCCGGGTGGCGAGGTCGTGAATGGCGTTCCTCGGCTGGGAGAGCTGCGGGCGTCTGGGACGGGAACAGTCTAGTCGGCCCCCGGGAGGGCGGTCCGGCGCCGGCCGCAGTACCAGGTCACATCAGTGGTAAAGACCAATATTGGTGGGCGTGGCAAGGCCTGAAGTGCTGGCAGGGCGCTCTGCCTTTGGCCATAGTTGGCGCACATCACTCGGACACATGGGGGTCGTTCCACCGATGAGCAGAACCGAACATCCGTCCCGCAGAACCGTTCTGGCCGCCGCGGTCGCCGCGGCGGTGGTGGGCCCGTCGGTCTCCGTGGGCGCGGCCCAGGCGGCGGAGTCCGACGAGGAGCCGACCCGACCCGTCGACTACCACGCCTGGACCTCGTACCCCGACTGGCGCTCCGGCACCGCCCAGGGCACCCGTGCCGTCGCCGGTGCCCGCCCCGGCGTGGCGATCGCCACCCCGGCCGGCACCACCGACTACACGGACCCGCACACCAAGACGACCGCGAGCTGGGAGTACGCGAGCTGGACCTCCCCGGTCCACCGGCTCCGCGTCCCCGCCACCGAGGTCGTCTCCTCCTGGAACGCGCACACCCCGGCCGGCACCTGGCTCCAGGTGGAGCTGCACGGGACGTACTCGGACGGCACGAAGACCCCCTGGTACGTGATGGGCCGTTGGGCGGCCGGTGACCAGGACATCAAGCGGACCTCGGTCGACGGCCAGACCGACAACAAGAGCACCATCTGGACCGACACCTTCGCCATCGACGACGCGACGACCGGCCTGCGGCTGGTGTCGTACCGACTGCGGCTCACCCTCTACCGCAAGCCCGGCACCAAGCTCACCCCCACCGTGTGGCGGCTGGGCGCGATGGGCTCCGACATCCCCGACCGCTTCACCGTCCCCGCCTCGACACCCCGCCTCGCCCGGGAGCTGATCGTCCCGCGCTACTCGCAGGAGATCCACAAGGGGCAGTACCCCGAGTACGACAACGGCGGCGAGGCCTGGTGCAGCCCCACCTCCTCGCAGATGATCATCGAGTACTGGGGCGGCAGGCTCACCCCCGGGCAGCTGTCCTGGGTGGACCCCGGCTACGCCGACCCGCAGGTCGACCACGCGGCCCGCTTCACCTACGACTACCAGTACGAGGGCTGCGGCAACTGGCCGTTCAACGCCGCCTACGCCGCCACGTTCAAGGGGCTCCAGGGCATCGTCACCCGGCTCGGCTCGCTCACCGACCTGGAGAAGCTGATCGCGGCCGGCATCCCGGCCATAACGTCCCAGTCGTTCCTCAAGGAGGAGTTGACGGGGGCGGGTTACGGCACCTCCGGGCATCTGATGACCGTCATCGGCTTCACCGGGGACGGCGATGTGATCGCCAACGACCCGTTCTCACCGACCGACGAGGCGGTCCGGCGGGTGTACGTCCGGCGGGAGTTCGAGAACATCTGGCTGCGCACCAAGCGCTACAACGCCAGTGGCAAGGTCGTCTCCGGCACCGGCGGCGTCTGCTACCTGTACTTCCCGGCGCGGCCCACCGCCCGCCAGCGCGGGGCGCTGGCCGCGGTCGGCGTGCGCTGACGCACACGCACCCGGGCGAAGGTCCCGGCGGCTCATCCGCTGCCGGGGCCTTTCCGCTGTGACCAAGGTCTCTGCCGCAAAAGCCGCTTCAGGTGGCAAGGTGGACACAACAGTGGGGGAGTCCACCGCACCACCGACCTCAGCGAGACGCCATGACCGCACACCCGGCCGCCGCCGCCCGCACCCGCACCGGCGGGCCCACCGAAGACGGCCCGAAGATCTTCGAACATGTCATGGGCTGGACCCTCGTCATGGTCGTCGCCATGCTCGTCACCCAGCTCGGCCTGTTGTGATCGGCGGCACGCCGGACCGGGTTCACCTCGGCTTCGGCTAGTCGATCAGAGTCGAACGAGTGGGCGTTGTCGTTCTGACATACTGCGGATGTCCCGCCACCCCAGCCCGAGACCAGGGTCCGAATTGAAGATCAGCGAACAGAGCGACACCGCTCGCCCGCGTGCGCGCGGTACCGAGCGCTCGCTGGCGCGCCGCGCCGAACTCATCGCCATCGGGCGGAAGTTGTTCGCAGACACGTCCTACGACGCGCTCTCCATGGACGACATCGCCAAGCAGGCCCATGTCGCCAAGGGGCTGATCTACTACTACTTCCAGTCCAAGCGCGGCTACTACCTCGCGATCATCCACGACTCGATCGCCGACCTGGTCAGCTTCGCGTCGAGCGAGGTCGAACTCGAACAGCTGGACAGGGTCCACCGCACCATGGAGGGCTACCTCCGCTACGCCGAGCACAACCAGGCCGCCTTCCGGACGATCGTCAGCGGCGGCGTCGGCTTCGACGCCGAGGTGCACGCCATCCGGGACGGGGTGCGCGCCGCGATCGTCGCGATGATCGCCGACGGCGCCTACGGCCGTACGGACATCTCCTCGCTCGCCCGGATGGGTCTGTTCGCCTGGGTGTGCAGCGTCGAGGGCGCCACGCTCGACTGGATCGACCGCCCCGCGCTCACCCGCCACCAGATGCGCGAGCTCCTGGTCAAGATGCTCGGCGGTGCCCTGCGCGCCGTCGAGGAACTCGACCCCGACTTCCCGGCTCCCCCTCCGGCCCGTCGCGACACCTGAGCCGGCGAAGGGGCGGAGGCTCCCGCGCCCCCGCCCCGACCACCGTACTCCCGAGGTCAGTTGATCGCCCTGATCAGCTCACCGTTCGCGGTGTCCCCGCTGAGCTCCCAGAAGAACGTGCCGCCGAGCCCCTGCTGGTTCTTGTACGTCATCTTCGTGGCGATGGTCGAAGGCGTGTCGTAACTCCACCAGTCGCTGCCGCACTTGGCGTACGCCGTGCCGCCGACCGTCCCCGTCGCCGGGCACTTGGACTTGAGCACCTTGTAGTCGTCGATGCCCTGCTCGTACGTCCCCGCGGCCGGCCCGGTCGCCGTACCGCCGGGCGCTGCCTGGGTCACCCCGGTCCAGCCGCGGCCGTAGAAGCCGATGCCGAGCAGGAGTTTGGCGGCGGGGATGCCGAGCCCCCTGAGTTTGGCGATGGTCGCCGAGGTGTGGAAGTTCGCCTTCGGGATGCCCGAGTAGGAGTTCAGCGGCGAGTGCGGGGCCGTCGGGCCGGTGGAGTCCCAGGCGCCGAAGTAGTCGTAGGTCATCGGGTTGTACCAGTCGACGTACTGGGCCGCGCCCGCGTAGTCCGCCGCGTCGATCCTGCCGCCGGCGGTGGCGTCGGCGGTGATGGCCGCGGTGACCAGTGAGCCGCCGAACTTCGAACGCAGCGCCGCCATCAGGTTCTTGAAGGCCTCCCGGCCGCTGGTGTCACAGCTGTTGCCGCAGGCGTTCGGGTATTCCCAGTCGATGTCGATGCCGTCGAAGAGGCCCGCCCACTTGGAGTTCCTCACCAGGTCGTAGCAGGACTGGGCGAAGGCGGCCGGGTTCTTCGCGGCCTCGCCGAAACCGCTCGACCAGGTCCAGCCGCCGAAGGACCAGAGGACCTTGAGCCCGGGGTGCTTCTTCTTCAGCTTCAGCAGTTGGTTGAAGTTGCCGCGCAGCGGCTGGTCCCAGGTGTCGGCGACGCCGTCCACCGATTCGGCCGCGGTGTAGGCCCGGTCGGTGGCCGCGTACGAGTCGCCCATCGCGCACTTGCCGCCGGTGACGTTGCCGAAGGCGTAGTTGATGTGGGTGAGCCTGGCCGCCGAGCCGGAGGTCTCGACGTTCTTGACGAAGTACTTGCGGTCGTAGGTACCCCATTCGGTGAAGTAGCCGACCACCTTGGAACCGGCCGCGGCCTGCCCGGCGGGGGCGGATGTCCCGGCGGAGGCCGTACCGGCGGCGGCCGGCAGCGCGGCGCCGAGGACCGCGCAGCACGCGGCCGTGACGAGTGCCCGCAAGCAGGCACGGCGGGGGTGCGGAATGTGCATCGGGTGTCTCCTCGTGGGGGAGAGGGGAACGCGCGCCGATTGGCATGAACGCGGTAAAGCGTTGGTCATGAACAGTAGGAGGACTAGACCAGTCGGGTCAATGGTGCGGACCAATCTCGCGAGGATCGGACAGGCGTTTCGGCGGGGCCGGGATATTCTTGAAGTAAGCGGTCGTTAACTGGTGACGGGATGCCTCCGATCGGGCATACTCACAGCGCACAGCCGCTGGTCAGCAGCTTCCGAGACCCGGGAGAGCGAGCGTCGGCTGGGTACCGCAGCAAGACCCGACGGAGCCGCCCCCACCCAAGGCGCACGTCGGCCGATGTGCCCTGAACAGGGAGGAGAGCGTCGCCATGCCCGACCGCGCCCCGCAGCCGGTGGACCGTCAACTGCCCACGGACGAGGCCCGGGACCTGATCTCGCTCGTCCGTGACATCGCCCAGCGCGAGATCGCCCCGAAGGCGGCCGCGGAGGAGGACGCCGGACGCTTCCCGCGCGAGGTCTTCACCCTCCTCTCCCGGTCGGGACTGCTCGGACTGCCGTACGACTCCGAATACGGCGGCGGCGACCAGCCCTACGAGGTCTATCTGCAGGTCCTGGAGGAGCTCGCCGCGGCGCGGCTCACCGTCGGCCTCGGTGTCAGCGTCCACACCCTCGCCTCCTACGCGCTCGCGGCCTACGGCAGCAAGGAGCAGCAGGTCGAGCATCTGCCGGAGATGCTCGGTGGCGGCCTGCTCGGCGCGTACTGCCTCTCCGAGCCCGCTTCCGGCTCCGACGCCGCCTCCCTGCGTACGAAGGCCGTGCGCGACGGCGACGAATGGGTGATCACCGGCACCAAGGCCTGGATCACGCACGGCGGGATCGCCGACTTCTACACGGTCATGGCGCGCACCGGCGAGGACGGAGCGCGAGGCATCACCGCCTTCCTCGTCCCCGGTGACGCCGAGGGCCTCAGCGGCGCGGTTCCCGAGAAGAAGATGGGCATGAAGGGCTCGCCCACCGCACAGGTCCACTTCGACGGGGTCCGAGTGCCCGACGAGCGGCGTATCGGCGAGGAGGGCCAGGGCTTCGCGATCGCGCTGGCCTCGCTCGACTCCGGGCGGCTCGGGATCGCGGCCTGCGCGATCGGGCTGGCCCAGGCGGCGCTCGACGAGGCGGTCGCGTACGCCACCGGGCGGCAGCAGTTCGGCAGGCCCATCGCCGACTTCCAGGGGTTGCGCTTCATGCTCGCCGACATGGCGACCCAGATCGAGGCGGGACGCGCCCTGTACCTGACGGCGGCCCGGCTGCGCGACGCCGGGCGGCCGTTCGCCAAGCAGGCGGCCATGGCCAAGCTGCACTGCACGGACACCGCGATGAAGGTGACGACCGACGCGGTCCAGGTCCTCGGCGGCTACGGCTACACCGCCGACTTCCCGGCCGAGCGCTATATGCGCGAGGCCAAGGTCCTGCAGATCGTCGAGGGCACCAACCAGATCCAGCGCATGGTCATCGCCCGTCACCTGGCAGGTCCGGAGACCCGCTGAACTGCCCCGGCCTGACCTGCGGCGCCGCGAGCCGGACCCACTCCGGGTCGTGGCGCCCCGGCAGGGTGCGGCCGCGGTCGGCCCAGGCGCGCATCAGGTCGCGGTAGATCGGCGGGTCCTGGGGTTGCGGCGGCGCCGGCGGAACCGTTCCTGCGAGCCGGCGTCCGACCGCCGTGTACGTCGGGGTCATACCAGGGCAACGCGGAGGCGGCGGGACAGGTCACCGCTGCCCGGAATCGAGCGTGGGTTCGCGTACGTCTCTGGTCAGCTCCCGCTGTCTGACGTACCGTCAGCCAGGCTCTCTCCAGGGAGGTTTGGCATGGCCGACGACCGTCCCGTACCGCTCGACGAGTACCCCGTGCACCAGGTCCCCCTCTCCATGAAGCACATGGCCACCGGGGACCGGAACGCCTACGACCGCTGCATCTTCCACGTCCTGGACCACGAGGGACGCGCCCTGCTGATCCTCGGCCTCGGGGTCTACCCCAATGTCGGAGTGATCGACGCGTACGCCACCCTGCGCGTGGGGGACACCCTGCATGCCGTACGGGCGTCGGACGCGCTCGGCGACGACCGCATGCGGCCGGCCGTGGGCCCTTTGACGATCCAGGTCGAGGAGCCGCTGCGCCGGCTCAGGCTGCGCTGTGCCGACGAGTCCCTCTCGTACGACCTCCTGTGGACCGCCGACTTCCCGGCCCTGTGGGAACCCCACCACCTCCAGCGGCGCGGCGGCCGGCTCACCCTGGAAGGGCGAAGGTTCGTGCAGGCGGGCAGCGTCGAGGGCGTGATCCGGGCCGGCGGCGAGGAGTTCCGGGTCACTCCCGCGGAGTGGACGGGCACCCGGGACCGCAGTTGGGGCGTACGGCCGATACCCGGCGAGGAGGGCGGCCGGTTCGCGCAGGAGGAGCCGACCGAGGGCTTCCACTGGCTGTGGTGTCCGGTCCGCTTCGAGGACCGGTTCCTGATGGTGATCGTCCAGGAGGACGCCGACGGCCACCGCACCCTCAACGACGCGACCCTCGTCCGCCCCGGCCACCGCGACCGCCAACTCGGCTGGCCCCAGCCGGAGATCACCTATCGCTCCGGCACCCGTCACCCCGAGAGCGCGCTCATCCACCTCGGCGACCTCCGGAAACCCCAGGAACTCGAGGTCGAGATCCTCGCCTCCTCCCCGCTCGCGATCGGCGCCGGCTACCCGCCCGCCGACGACTGGCAGCACGGCACCTGGCGGGGGAGGGGCTGGACCGACCGGCGGACCTACGACCTGACGCAGCCCCCTTCGCTCGCCGCGTACGGAGTCACCGACCACGCGGCCCGCTTCCGCCTGGACGGCCGGATCGGCCACGGCATCTTCGAGCACGGCTCGTTCGGGCGGCACGACCCGAGCGGCTTCACGGACTTCACGTCGGTCGCACCGTAAGGGGGTTCACGACATGGCAGCCACGGCACCCCGCCCCCGCACCACCACCCGCGACCCGGAGGACATCGCCCGCCGCCTCACCGCCTGGCTCGGCACCCGTCTGCCCGGCGCCAGGGCGACCGGCGTCACCGTCCCCGAGTCGAACGGCATGTCCAGCGAGACCCTGCTCTTCGACATCGAGCACCCCGAACCACCGCTGCGCGCCTGCGCGTTGAGGCTCGCGGCGGACCCTGCGGCGTACACCGTCTTTCCGGTGTACGACATGCCGCGCCAGTACCGCACGATGCGTGTCGTCGCCGAACACACCGACCTGCCCGTGCCCAGGGTGTTCTGGCTGGAGGAGGACCCGGGGCCGCTGGGGGCGCCCTTCTTCGTCATGGAACGGGTCGAGGGACGCGTACCGCCGGACGTCATGCCGTACACCTACGAGGGCAACTGGCTGCACGCGGCGAGCGACGCGGAGCGCGAGCGTCTGGAGGCGGCGTCCATCGGCCTGTTGGCCCGGCTGCACGACCAAGTGCCGCTGGAGGCGGCCGAGTTCCTCGCCCTCCCCGGCGACGGCGACGCACTGCGCCGCCATGTCACCGCCCAACGCGCCTACTACGACTGGGTGGTCGACGGACGCGCCCGCTCACCGCTCATCGAGTCCGCCTTCGACCGGCTGGAGGACCTCTGGCCGCGCGATCCCGGCACACCCGTGCTCAACTGGGGCGACGCCCGCATCGGGAACGTCGTCTACGACGGCTTCGAACCCGCCGCCGTACTGGACTGGGAGATGGCGGCCCTGGCCCCGCGCGAGGTCGACCTCGGCTGGACCGTCTATCTGCACCGCTTCTTCCACGACCTGACGGTCGCCTTCGGCCAGCGCGGGCTGCCGGACTTCCTGCGCCGCGACACCATCGAGGCCCGATACGCCGACCTCACCGGCCATCCCCCGCGCGACATGGAGTACTACACCCTGTACGCCGCCCTGCGGCACGCGATCGTCATGCTGCGCGTCGCCTACCGGCAGGTGCACTTCGGTGAGATGGCGGTCCCGGCGGATCCGGACACCCTGATCCTGCACCACGGCAGCCTGCGGGCCATGGTGCAGGGCGGCTACTGGGACTGACCGAGGCGCCTCAGGCGGCCCGGCGCATCACCGGCACGCGCATCGGGCGCGAGCCCGGGCCGCCGACGTGCGAGAACGGCTGCGTCCGCCAGTCGAGCCCCTGAGGGAGCGTCAACAGGAGGGCGGTGTCCTGCTCCTGGGCCTTGGCCGACTCCTCCGCGGCCCGGGCCTCGGCGGCACGGCGGCCGGTGCCGGCGCAGACGGTGAGGCCGAACGGGTTCCACGGCGAGGCGCACAGCGCGTGCTCCGGCAGCACCTCCTCGTCCGTCAGCAGGGCGATGGACTGCGCGCAGTCCGGGCAGATGACCCGGTACATCTCGAAGGTGTCGTACGCGTCGAGCTCCTCGTCGAACTCGTCGGGTTCGACGCCCTCCGGCTCGGGTTCGACGACGGCATGGAGCCGCTTGGGCGCGGTACGACCAGGTCGCTTAAGACTCTGCATGGATAACTCCCCCTTGGGCTGGGGCCGTGAAGGCGCTGCGGCCTCGACCACAGCAAGCACTTCCCGCCCGGTCTCGCGGGTAATCACGAGTGCATCACGGAGACGTCCCGGCGGGTGTGGCGTTCGTCACATGCCGTATGCAGGTGCCCCTGGCGGACGACTTTTCCCTCGGTCGGCTCACAGGCTGCTCTCAGCCACATCACGAACCGGGCATGACCTGGGCCGCCGAGGTATCCGAGGAGATCAAGCGCACTGTAGGTTCTGCGCCATGGAGGAGCTCGACCGACAAATCGTTCAGCTGCTCGTCAAGGACGGGCGGATGAGCTACACCGACCTGGGCAAGGCCACGGGCCTGTCCACGTCGGCCGTGCACCAGCGGGTGCGTCGGCTGGAACAGCGGGGCGTCATCCGCGGCTACGCGGCGGTCGTCGACCCCGAGGCGGTCGGGCTGCCCATGACCGCGTTCATCTCGGTCAAACCGTTCGATCCCAGTGCCCCGGACGACATCGCCGAGCGGCTGGCGGGGGTCCCGGAGATCGAGGCGTGCCACAGCGTCGCGGGCGACGAGAACTACATCCTCAAGGTCCGCGTGGCCACGCCCCACGAGCTGGAGGAGCTGCTGGCCCGGCTGCGGACGCTGGCGGGCGTCTCCACCCGGACGACGGTGGTCCTCTCGACTCCGTACGAGGCCAGGCCGCCGCGGATCTGAGGACCTGCGTACAGGACGGTCCCGGTGACACGCGAGACTGTTCCCCATGAGTGAGCGCACCCCCGAACCGGCCACCGTCCTGCTCCGTGGCGGCGAGGTCCACAGTCCCGCCGACCCGTTCGCCACCGCGATGGTCGTCGAGCGGGGGCAGGTCGCCTGGGTCGGGTCCGAGGGGGCCGCCGACGCCTTCGCGGACGGGGTCGACGAGGTGGTCGACCTGGACGGGGCGCTCGTCACCCCGGCATTCACCGACGCCCATGTGCACACCACGTCGACCGGGCTCGCGCTCTCCGGACTCGACCTGTCCGGCGCGCCCTCGCTGGAGGCGGCACTGGCGGCCGTACGGGAGTTCGCCGCAGCTCGGCCGAGTGACCGGGTGCTGCTCGGGCACGGCTGGGACGCGGCCCGCTGGGCCGGTGGGCGGCCGCCCACGCGGGGCGAGCTGGACGAGGCGACCGGGGGCCGGCCGCTCTATCTGAGCCGGATCGACGTCCACTCGGCGGTCGCCAGCACCGCCCTGCTCGACCTGGCCGGGCTGGGCCGGGTGGAGGGCCCGCTGACCGCCGACGCCCACCACGCCGCGCGCGCCGCCGCGTTCGCAGCCGTGACCCCGGCCCAGCGCACCGAGGCCCAGCGCACCGCCCTCGCCCGTGCCGCGTCCCTCGGCATCGGGTCCGTCCACGAGTGCGCGGGCCCGGAGATCTCCTCCGAGGAGGACTTCGGCGCGCTGCTGCGGCTGGGGGAGGAAGGGGCGGGACCCCGGGTGGTCGGCTACTGGGCCGAACAGGACGTGGAGAAGGCGCGTCAGCTCGGTGCGGTCGGCGCCGCGGGAGATCTGTTCGTCGACGGGGCCCTCGGCTCCCACACCGCCTGTCTGCACCAGCCCTACAGCGACGCCGACCACACCGGCACCGCCTACCTGGACGCTCCCGCCGTCGCCGCCCATGTCGTCGCCTGCACCGAGGCCGGCCTCCAGGCGGGCTTCCACGCGATCGGCGACGCAGCCGTGACCGCGGTGGTGGAGGGTGTCCGTGCCGCGGCCGAGAAGGTCGGCCTGGCCCGTGTGCGCGCCGCGCGCCACCGCGTCGAGCACGCCGAGATGCTCACCCCGGAGACCGTCGCGGCCTTCGCCGAGCTGGGTCTGACGGCCTCCGTGCAGCCGGTCTTCGACGCGTTGTGGGGCGGCGAGGACGGTATGTACGCCCAGCGCCTCGGGGCGGACCGGGCGCGCTCCCTGAACCCCTTCGCCGCCCTGCTGCGGGCCGGTGTCCCGCTCGCCTTCGGCTCCGACAGCCCGGTCACGCCCCTCGACCCGTGGGGCACCGTCCGCGCCGCCGCTTTCCACCGCACCCCGGAGCACCGTGTCTCCGTCCGCGCCGCCTTCACCGCCCACACCCGCGGCGGCTGGCGGGCGATCGGCCGCGACGACGCCGGTGTGCTGGTGCCGGGCGCACCCGCCGACTACGCCGTCTGGCGTACCGACGCACTCGTCGTCCAGGCTCCCGACGACCGGGTGGCCCGCTGGTCCACCGACCCCCGCTCCGGCACTCCCGGTCTGCCCGACCTCACCCCCGGCCATGACCTGCCCGTCTGTCTGCGCACCGTGGTGGGCGGCCGGACCGTGTTCGTACGGCCGGGCGAGTGATCTCCCGGGGTGGCACACCGCCGATCGTGGTGCGACACCCCGTCGCGCGACCTGCGCATCCGCGCCGCTGACCAGGGCTTTGCCGGAAGATGCGCAGGTCGAACGGCTGTTGACAGGCGCAGGCAGGGGGCCGGTAGGTTCGGCGAGTCCACCACCGGACGCCCGACCGGGGAACTTCCGCGCACTCGCCCGCGGCGCCGCTGGGTCAGGGACGGTGTGCCGCACCGGGCACCGTCACTGGGAGCCAGGCTCAGCGCCCGCGCCACGGCGAGGGAACGTTCCGGCCGGTAGGGGAGGTGTGACCCGGGTGGGGCCCGGTCGCTCAGTAGACAACGGCTTTCGGTCGACCCGCAGCCAGCGGGTCCCAGGTCGGCCCGAAGGGCGCCGGGCCCCCATCCGCAGCACCAGCCGGAACAGGTGCTCTTACCCCGCTCTTGCGGAATCGACACCGCCGTGCGAACGTCCTGGTCCGTCATCGCAGGCCGAGGCCACTATGGTGGACGTCTGAGTACGGACATGAAGGGGCAGAAGTGAACGACGGCGACGGGACTCCCGCGGCATCGGACCGAGGCCGGCAGTTCGGCCCGCTCGGCACGGCCTTGGTGATCATTCCGACCTACAACGAGGCGGAGAACATCAAGAAGATCGTCGGACGGGTGCGCACAGCCGTCCCCGAGGCGCACATCCTCGTCGCCGACGACAACAGCCCCGACGGCACCGGCAAGCTGGCCGACGAACTGGCCGTCGAGGACGACCACGTCCAGGTCCTGCACCGCAAGGGCAAGGAGGGCCTCGGCGCCGCCTACCTCGCGGGCTTCCGCTGGGGCCTGGAGCACGGGTACGGCGTCCTGGTCGAGATGGACGCCGACGGCTCGCACCAGCCCGAGGAACTGCCCCGTCTGCTGACCGCCCTCAAGAGCGCGGACCTGGTGCTCGGCTCCCGCTGGGTGGCCGGCGGCCGGGTGGTGAACTGGCCCAAGAGCCGGGAGTTCATCTCCCGCGGCGGCAGCCTCTACTCGCGCCTCGCCCTCGATCTTCCGCTGAGGGACATCACCGGCGGCTACCGCGCCTTCCGCCGCGAGACCCTCGAAGGCCTCGGCCTCGACCAGGTCGCCTCCCAGGGCTACTGCTTCCAGGTGGATCTCGCCCGCCGCGCGGTCAAGGCCGGGTTCCAGGTCGTCGAGGTCCCCATCACCTTCGTCGAGCGGGAACTCGGCGACTCCAAGATGAGCCGCGACATCCTCGTGGAAGCCCTGTGGCGGGTCACGGCATGGGGCGCCACGGAGCGAGTCGCCAAGCTGACCGGCCGCGCCAAGAAGGCCTGACGGCGGCGGACACCCGCTCGGGGCAGGGCGGGCGGTCTCCTACGGCCCCACCGGCCCGGTCGATCATTCGCTTATCCCGCCCTGAGCCTGGCCCAGGCACACTGGACGTATGACGACTGGTGCACCGACCCCCACCTATCCCGCCCGGCCCCGGCGCTCCCGGCTGCGGACCTTCCTGCCGCTCGGCGTCGCGGCCTGGCTGGTGCTGGAGATCTGGCTGCTGACCGTGGTCGCGGGCGCGACCAGTGGGTTCGTGGTGTTCCTGCTGCTGCTCGCCGGCTTCGTCCTCGGCGCCGGAGTGATCAAGAAAGCCGGCCGCCGGGCCTTCCAGAATCTCAACGAGGCGCTGCAGCGCGGCGGCACCCCGCAGAGCGGCGGGGGCAACGGACTGCTGATGCTCGGCGGTCTGCTCCTGATGATCCCCGGCCTGATCTCGGACGCGGCGGGTCTGCTTCTGCTGATCCCCCCGGTCCAGAAGGCGCTCAGCCGGATCACCGAGCGCACCCTCGACCGCAAGCTGCGCGAGGCCGCCCCGGGCGGCTTCGGTGACGCCTTCCAGCAGGCCCGTATCCACCGCCCCGACGGAAAGGTCGTCCAGGGCGAGGTCATCCGCAACGACGAGCCGGGCGGCGGCGCCCCGCAGGAGCGTTGGCGGACAGGAGGTAGTCCCAGCGGGCGGAGTGTTCGCGCAGCCGGGTACGGGTGCGTCAGCACCTCGTCCAGGAAGGGCGCGGTGTCCGGGTCCTTGTCGATCGCCAC
>NZ_JBEXCS010000046.1:0-72751 GCF_040605395.1 Streptomyces sp. NPDC005648
CCTAGGGCGTGTTGCGAAAGTCCCGCCTGCCGGGCGACGCCTGGCACGCACTCTCGCCGCACCGGGCGAAAACCCACGTACAACCAGTACGAGGGCTTCCGCCCGGCACGCCGAGGGCACGCTCCCCCACGCTCGAACAACCTCGCGCGGGGGGACCCCCATGACGCCGCCCGGCCCGCCCTCCGGGCGGACGACGGGACTTTCGCAACACGCCCTAGTAGCCGAAGTCCTGCGTCCACCAGGGGCCGCCCGACCCGAAGTGCACCCCGACCCCCAGGGTCTTGAAGTCGCAGTTCAGGATGTTGGCCTTGTGGCCGGGGCTGTTCATCCAGGCGTCCATCACCGCGGCCGCGTCGGCCTGCCCCCGGGCGATGTTCTCGCCGCCGAGGCTGGTGATGCCGAGCTTCGCCGCCCGGTCCCACGGGGTCGCCCCGCTCGGGTCGGTGTGGTCGAAGAAGTCCTGCGCCGCCATGGCGGCGCTGAAGTTCTCCGCCAGCTCCGTCAGCGTGCTGTTCGCGGCGACGGGGCTGCAGCCGACCTTGGTCCGCTCGTCGTTCACCAGCTTCAGCACCTCGGCCTCGGCGGCGGCCTGCGCGGTGACCGCCACCGGCGCGGAGGTCTGCGGCGCCGAGGTCTCCTGCTGCGAGGGCGTCGCCTCCGGCGTCTTGCTGGGCGTGGCCTTCGGCTTCTTCGTCGGCGCCTCGCTCGGCACCGCCGTGGAGGCGGACACGCTCGGCGCGGGGGAGGGCGAGGACGCGCGGTCCGCGTCCCGGCTCGTCGACGAGCCGTCGTCCCGGCCCTGGACGCTGCCCGCGGTGCCGCCCTGCTCGCTCGCCGAGTTGGTCGGCGTGCTCGCGGCCTGCACCTTGCCGTCGCCGCCACCACCGCCGAGCTTGTAGTTCTGCAGGCCGGGCACCGCACCGGTGGCGACCGCCACCGTGCCGATCGCCACGGCCGCCGAGACACCGAGCAGCCCGGTCTTCACCGGGGTGACGACCCTCTTCTTGCGCCGGCGTGAACCGCCGCCCCGCCCGCCCCTGCCGCGGGCGTGCCCGTGCTCGGGGAAGACCGTGGCGTAGTCCTCCTCGGTGGCGAACAGATATGCGGCGCTGCGCGCGGAGGCCTCGGCGTGCCCGTCGGGTTCCGGAGCGGAGTGCAGATAGGGCGCGGTGCCCGGGCCGCCCGGGCCGCTCGGTTCCTCGCCGGCGAACGCCTCCGGCGGGTCATAGCTGTAGTCGTACCTGTGCGAGTTCTGCTGGGGGGCGTACTGGGTGGTGTAGCTGCCCGTGTACGAGCCGTCCGTTCCTGTGACCCCCGTGGCGCGGCCCGTGGCGGCGCGGCCGGCGGCGGAGCGTCGGTGGCGTCCCATGTGTCCTGGCCTTCCTCGTCATGGCGATCGACACGTCCCCCCGGTCGACCATGGTCACGAAACTCACACGTTCGAGTGAGTTTCGTATGAGATTCATTGGCAGGGGACGGTACCGCATGGCGCCAGAGGACGAAGTGTCCAGAGAGACATTGGCCGGTTAGGTTGCACCCATGAGCGAGGATGTGCGACTGGTCGCCTGGGTGCGTGGACGCGTGCAGGGCGTGGGTTTCCGCTGGTTCACACGGGCCAAGGCCCTGGAGCTCGGCTCCCTGAGTGGTTTTGCTCTCAATTTGGGCGACGGACGGGTCCAGGTGGTCGCCGAGGGCCCGCGGGAGCGCTGTGAGGGACTTCTGGACTGGCTTCTGGGTGACGACACGCCCGGGCGCGTGGAGGGTGTCACCGAGATCTGGGACACACCTCGTGGGGGTTACGACGGCTTCGCCATCCGCTGAGGTCTTTCTGTAAAGCGGCCCAGGCGGAAGCGGAGGGACGTGCCACCGGCAGTTGCCCCGAGCAGAAATGCGCTGGTGGTTGCCAAGAACCGCTAGTTCTGGCAGGCTCCGCACCCAAGAATGATCGTCACGCCCCGAGGGGCCCGCAGGAGTCGCAGCACCGCCGGTTTCAGGCCGTCTGCCCCCGGGTTGCCCGCCAATACGGGGCGTGATCGTGTTGACCGTCAAACTTTTTGGTGAGACGCTGAATGCACCCCGCGCACCTTAGCTGTTTGGCATGGATGAACGGCAGCACAAACTCAACAGTGCCAAGCATCGCGGGTGCGAATCCCTCACGACCCACACCGCTTCGGTCGGTCACTCAGTGTGGAGGACCATCCATCATGGCAAAGGCGCTTCTCGGTTACGTCGGCGGCTCCGACCCGCGACTCATTGCCGAGATGCGACGGCTTCAGCAGCGCGTACAGGACCTCGAATCCGAGCTCGTACGGATCCAGGCCGAGAACGACGCGCTCGCGGCTGCCGCTTCTCACGACTCGCTTCTGGAGAGCATCGACGCACACCAGGCGGAGCCTGCGCTCACCTGATCACTGCCTGCTCGAACAACGACAGCAGTGGTTGGGCCGCCCGTGTCAACCGCTTACGTTGTCAGAGTTTGCAAGGGACGCTTCGGCGTCCCTTCTTTCTTTCCCCCGGCACCCTTCCACTCTCTTTAACGTTTGGTGTGCCCTGCACGTTCAAGGGTGAAACCGCGGGTTCATGGAGTGAGACACCCCCGGAAGGTAGAGTCCAGCGGCGTGCACCTCAAGGCCCTGACCCTCCGTGGGTTCAAGTCGTTCGCCTCGGCGACCACGCTCCGGTTCGAGCCGGGCATCACGTGTGTCGTGGGACCGAACGGCTCGGGCAAGTCCAACGTCGTCGACGCCCTCAGCTGGGTCATGGGCGAGCAGGGCGCCAAGTCGCTGCGCGGCGGCAAGATGGAGGACGTCATCTTCGCCGGCACCACCGGCCGCCCCCCGCTGGGCCGCGCCGAGGTGTCCCTGACCATCGACAACTCCGACGGGGCGCTGCCCATCGAGTACGCCGAGGTCACCATCACGCGGATCATGTTCCGCAACGGCGGCAGCGAGTACCAGATCAACGGCGACACCTGCCGCCTCCTGGACATCCAGGACCTTCTCTCCGACTCCGGCATCGGCCGTGAGATGCATGTCATCGTCGGCCAGGGCCAGCTCGACTCCGTGCTGCACGCCGACCCCATGGGCCGCCGCGCCTTCATCGAGGAGGCGGCCGGAGTCCTCAAACACCGCAAGCGCAAGGAGAAGGCCCTGCGCAAGCTCGACGCGATGCAGGCCAACCTCGCGCGCGTCCAGGACCTCACCGACGAACTCCGCCGCCAGCTCAAGCCCTTGGGCCGCCAGGCCGCCGTGGCCAGGCGGGCCGCCGTCATCCAGGCGGACCTCCGCGACGCCCGCCTGCGCCTGCTCGCCGACGATCTCGTACGACTGCGCCAGGCGCTGCAGACCGAGATCGCCGACGAGGCCGCGCTCAAGGAACGCAAGGAAGCCGTCGAGCAGGAGCTGAAGAAGGCCCAGCAGCGCGAGGCCCTCCTGGAGGACGAGGTCCGCCGCCTCACCCCGCGCCTCCAGCGCGCCCAGCAGACCTGGTACGAACTCTCCCAGCTCGCCGAGCGCGTCCGCGGCACCATCTCGCTCGCCGACGCGCGCGTGAAGAGCGCGACCTCCGCACCGCCCGAGGAGCGGCGCGGCCGTGACCCCGAGGACATGGAGCGCGAGGCCCACCGCATCCGTGAGCAGGAGGCCGAACTCGAAGCGGCCCTGGAAGCGGCCGAGCACGCCCTGGAGGACACGGTCGCCCACCGCGCCGAGCTGGAGCGTGCCCTCACCCAGGAGGAACGCCGCCTCAAGGACGTGGCCCGCGCCATCGCCGACCGCCGCGAGGGCCTGGCCCGCCTCAACGGCCAGGTCAACGCGGCCCGCTCGCGCGCCGCCTCGGCCCAGGCCGAGATCGACCGGCTGGCCGCGGCGAGGGACGAGGCACAGGAGCGCGCGGTCGTCGCCCAGGAGGAGTACGAGGCGCTGAAGGCCGAGGTCGACGAACTCGACGCCGGCGACACGGAACTGGCCGAGCGGCACGAGGCCGCCAAGGCCGCGCTGGCCGAGGCGGAGGCACAGCTGAGCGCCGCCCGCGAGGCGGCGACGACGGCGGAACGCAGACGCGCGGCGACCCAGGCCCGCCACGAGGCCCTGGCCCTGGGCCTGCGCCGCAAGGACGGCACGGGCGCCCTGCTCGGAGCGAAGGATCGTCTCTCCGGCCTGCTGGGCCCGGCAGCGGAGCTGTTGACCGTCACCCCGGGCTACGAAGTCCCACTGGCGGCGGCTTTCGGAGCGGCGGCGGACGCGATCGCCGTGACATCCCCCTCGGCTGCGGCGGACGCGATCCGCCTGCTGCGCAAGCAGGACGGAGGACGTGCGGCACTGCTTCTCGCCGGGTCGCAGGAGGCGCCCCTGAGGGACGCGGGACTGCAACCATTTGCGGCTCCGCCGCGGGGCGCGACCAGCCACGACGGCCCCGCGGACGCCACACGTCAGCACGCGGCAGATCTCGTCCGCGCACCTTCCGACCTGATGCCGGCGGTCCGCCGCCTCCTCCAGGGCATCGTCGTCGTCCCCACCCTCGAAGACGCCGAGGAACTGGTCTACTCCCAGCCCCACCTCACCGCCGTCACCGCCGAAGGCGACCTCCTCGGCTCCCACTTCGCCCACGGCGGCTCCGCGGGCGCCCCCAGCCTCCTCGAAGTACAGGCCTCCGTGGACGAGGCCGCCGCCGCACTCGAAGAGCTGGCCGTCCGCTGCGAGGAACTCACCGAGTCCCAGCACGCGGCACAGGAGCGCCGCCGGCAATGCGCAGCCCTGGTGGAGGAGCTGGGGGAGCGACGCCGAGCGGCGGACCGCGAGAAGTCGGCCGTGGCCCAGCAGCTCGGCCGTCTCGCGGGGCAGGCCAGGGGAGCCGCGGGCGAGGCCGAGCGGTCCGTCGCGGCGGCGGCCCGCGCCCAGGACGCCCTCGACAAGGCCCTCCAGGACGTCGAGGAACTCGCCGAACGCCTCGCCGTGGCCGAGGAGATGCCGGTCGAGGAGGAGCCCGACACCTCCGTACGGGACCGGCTGGCCGCCGACGGCGCCAACGCCCGCCAGACCGAGATGGAGGCCCGCCTCCAGGTCCGTACGCACGAGGAACGCGTCAAGGGCCTGGCCGGCCGCGCCGACTCCCTCGACCGTGCCGCCCGCGCGGAACGCGAGGCACGCGCGCGTGCCGAGCAGCGGCGGGCGCGGCTGCGGCACGAGGCGGCCGTGGCGGAGGCCGTGGCCTCCGGCGCCCGCCAGCTGCTCGCGCACGTCGAGGTCTCGGTCTCCCGGGCCGAGCAGGAGCGTGCCGCCGCCGAGGCCGCCAAGGCCCGCCGGGAGCAGGACCTCACCGCGGCCCGCTCCACCGGCCGCGACCTCAAGTCCGAACTCGACAAGCTCACCGACTCCGTGCACCGAGGGGAGGTCCTCGGCGCCGAGAAGCGGATGCGGATCGAGCAGCTGGAGACCAAGGCGCTGGAGGAGCTGGGCGTCGAGCCGGCCGGCCTGGTCGAGGAGTACGGCCCGCACCAGCTCGTACCGCCCTCGCTGCCGGCCGAGGGCGAGGAGCTGCCCGAGGACCCCGAGCACCCGCGCAACCAGCCCAGGACCTTCCACCGGGCCGAGCAGGAGAAGCGCCTCAAAGCCGCCGAGCGCGCCTACCAGCAGCTCGGCAAGGTCAACCCGCTCGCCCTGGAGGAGTTCGCCGCCCTGGAGGAGCGCCACAAGTTCCTCAGCGAGCAGCTGGAGGACCTGCGGAAGACCCGCGCCGATCTGCTCCAGGTCGTCAAGGAGGTCGACGAGCGCGTCGAGCAGGTCTTCACCGAGGCCTACTGGGACACCGCCCGCGAGTTCGAGGGCGTCTTCAGTCGGCTGTTCCCCGGTGGTGAGGGGCGGCTCATCCTGACCGACCCCGACAACATGCTCACCACGGGCGTGGATGTCGAGGCGCGTCCGCCGGGCAAGAAGGTCAAGCGGCTGAGCCTGCTCTCCGGTGGCGAGCGGTCACTCACCGCCGTGGCGTTGCTGGTGTCGATCTTCAAGGCCCGGCCGAGTCCCTTCTACGTCATGGACGAGGTCGAGGCGGCCCTCGACGACACCAACCTCCAGCGGCTCATCCGGATCATGCAGGAGCTGCAGGAGGCCTCGCAGCTCATCGTGATCACGCACCAGAAGCGGACGATGGAGGTCGCCGACGCCCTCTACGGCGTCTCCATGCAGGGCGACGGTGTCTCCAAGGTGATCAGCCAGCGGCTCCGCTAGCTCGGCGGCCGACGCGACCCTCGCCGTTTCCATTTCTTCAACTCTTGAATCCAACATCCTCATCCGTGCCTGCTATCTCACATCGCTGCGCCTGGTGATTTCGAAACTTGAAGACATAGAGTCGAGATCGTTGTTCTTGCCTTCAGGCAGCGTTGCCGATGGCCTTAGGAGTTGAGCGTGACCAGCACAGCACAGGCACAGCAGTCAGGAGCCGGTTCGGCTCATCCCGATCACCTCGGGCATGTCATCTTCATCGCGGCGGCGGCCGCGATGGGCGGTTTCCTCTTCGGCTACGACAGCTCCGTGATCAACGGCGCCGTCGAGGCCATCCGCAGCCGCTACGACATCGGCTCCGCGGCCCTCGCCCAGGTCATCGCCATCGCCCTGATCGGCTGTGCCATCGGCGCCGCCTACGCCGGCCGGATAGCCGACCGCATCGGCCGCATCCGGGTCATGCAGATCGCCGCCGCGCTGTTCACGGTCAGTGCCGTCGGGTCGGCGCTGCCCTTCGCGCTGTGGGACTTCGCCCTCTGGCGGGTCGTCGGCGGGTTCGCCATCGGCATGGCCTCCGTCATCGGCCCCGCCTACATCGCCGAGGTCGCCCCGCCGGCGTACCGCGGCCGTCTCGGGTCCTTCCAGCAGGCCGCGATCGTCATCGGCATCGCCATCTCGCAGCTGGTCAACTGGGGCCTGCTGAACGCGGCGGGCGGTGACCAGCGCGGCACGCTGATGGGTCTCGAGGCCTGGCAGGTCATGCTCGGCGTCATGGTGATCCCGGCCGTCCTCTACGGCCTGCTCTCCTTCGCCATCCCCGAGTCGCCCCGCTTCCTGATCTCCGTCGGCAGGCGTGAGCGCGCCCGGGAGATCCTCGCCGAGGTCGAGGGGGAGCACCGGGACCTGGACGCCCGCGTCGACGAGATCGAGCTCGCCATGAAGAGCGAGCACAAGTCCACCTTCAAGGACCTGCTCGGCGGTGGCTTCTTCTTCAAGCCGATCGTCTGGATCGGTATCGGGCTGTCGGTCTTCCAGCAGTTCGTGGGCATCAACGTCGCGTTCTACTACTCCTCGACCCTGTGGCAGTCGGTGGGCGTCGACCCGACGGACTCGTTCTTCTACTCCTTCACGACGTCGATCATCAACATCGTCGGCACCGTGATCGCCATGATCTTCGTGGACCGCGTCGGCCGTAGGCCGCTGGCCCTGATCGGCTCGGTCGGCATGGTCGTCGGCCTGGCGCTGGAGGCCTGGGCCTTCTCCTACGACCTGGTGGACGGCAGGCTGCCGGCCGCGCAGGGCTGGACCGCCCTGGTGGCCGCCCATGTCTTCGTCCTCTTCTTCGCCCTGTCCTGGGGGGTGGTCGTCTGGGTCATGCTCGGTGAGATGTTCCCGAACAGGATCCGCGCCGCCGCCCTGGGCGTGGCCGCCTCCGCGCAGTGGATCGCCAACTGGGCCATCACCGCGAGCTTCCCGTCCCTGTCCGACTGGAACCTCTCCGCGACCTACGTGATCTACACGGTCTTCGCCGCGCTCTCCGTGCCGTTCGTCCTCAGGTTCGTCAAGGAGACGAAGGGCAAGGCGCTGGAGGAGATGGGCTGACGCCCCCGAGACCGGGGAGACGGGCCAAGTCCCCGCTGCCCTTCTCCCCGTATCCGCAGGACGTGCTGCCCCGGCTCACCCCCCGAGCCGGGGCAGCACGTCCTCGCAGAACAGCCGCAGGCTCCGCCATCCCTCCGCCACCGGCATCCCACCGGCCAGCGGATGCAGTACGAGGTTGTCGAGGCCCTGCTCCACGCACTGGTCCGGGGTCAGGATCCGGTAGACGCCCTCGGCGCGCAGCTCGTCCACGGTGGTGGCCGCCGACTTCACCGCCGACGTGATGTCCCCGGACTGCCAGGAGGCGTACGTCCGGGCCTCGTGCAGGAAGTGCTCCCCGTGCCGCGCCCACGCCCGGTCCGGGTCCTCGGCGATGTGCAGCAGCGGGGTCTCGGCGGTCGGCATCATGGTCCAGCCCTCGGTGCCGTACTCGACGAGCCGCTCCTTGTAGTAGGCCTCCAGCTCCGGCAGATGCGCGCTGGGGAAGAACGGCAGGCCAAGGCGGGCGGCCCGGCGGGCGGCGGCCCTGGAGGAGCCGCCGACCAGGAGCAGGGGGTGCGGGTCGGTGAAGGGGCGCGGGGTGACCCGTACCGTACGCCCCCGGTAGGTGAACTCCTCGCCGGTCCAGGCCTTGAGGACGGTCTCCAGGAGCTCGTCCTGCAGCCGGCCCCGGCGCTTCCACTCGACCCCGAACTGGGCGTACTCCTCGGGCCGGTACCCGATCCCGGCGACCGTCACCAGCCGCCCGCCGCTGAGCAGGTCGAGCACGGCGATGTCCTCGGCCAGACGGAGGGGGTCGTGCAGCGGGCCGATGACCGCGGACACGGTCACCGCGATCCGGCGGGTCGCCCCGAACACCGCGCCCGCGAAGGCGAACGGCGACGGCAGCCAGTTGTTGCCGACGCCGTGGTGCTCCTCGGTCTGGACGGTGGTGACGCCGTGCTCGTCGGCGTAGACGGCCATCTCCACGGCCGCTCGGTAGCGCTCGCCGAGCGAGGCGGGGGTGGCGCCGGGTTCGACGAGGTTGAAACGTACGACCGTGACGGGCATGGGGCCCCCTTCACCGGGCGGGTGTGGAGGGGGACGTTAGCTGACGGTGTGTCAGACATCCAGAGGGGTGTCGCAGGACTCCATGACTGATACTGGACGCGTTATGGAAACCGTCATCCTTGCTGTAGTCATCGCCGTGGTCGTGCTCGGCGCGCTCGGTGGGCTCGTCGTCGGCAGCCGGCGCAAGAAGTCGCTGCCCCCGCCGCCCCCCGCCGCGCCCGACATCACCGCCCCGCCGGCCGAGCCGCATGTCGGCGACGAGGCCGAGACGCCGCGCGACGAACCGCGCCGGACGATAGAGGAGGTGGATCTTCCGGACGGCTCGGCGCCGGTCGCCGTCGAGGAGCCGCCCGCCGTCCCCGATCTCGAGGCTCCCCCGATCGAGGTCCCCGAGCCGACCGCCGGCCGGCTCGTCCGCCTCCGTGCCCGCCTCTCCCGCTCCCAGAACGCCCTCGGCAAGGGGCTGCTCACGCTGCTGTCGCGCGAGCACCTCGACGAGGACACCTGGGAGGAGATCGAGGACATCCTGCTCACCGCCGACGTCGGTGTGGCCCCCACCCAGGAGCTGGTCGACGGCCTGCGCGAGCGGGTCAAGGTGCTCGGCACCCGGACCCCCGAGGAGCTGCGCGGCCTGCTGCGCGAGGAACTGCTCAAGCTGGTCGGCACCGATTTCGACCGCACCGTGCGGACCGAGCCCGAGACCAGCAAGCCGGGCATCGTGATGGTCGTCGGCGTCAACGGCACCGGCAAGACCACCACCACCGGCAAGCTCGCCCGGGTCCTGGTCGCCGACGGCCGCTCGGTCGTCCTGGGTGCCGCCGACACCTTCCGCGCCGCCGCCGCCGACCAGCTGCAGACCTGGGGCGAGCGGGTCGGCGCCCACACCGTGCGCGGGCCCGAGGGCGGCGACCCCGCCTCCGTCGCCTTCGACGCGGTGAAGGAGGGCAAGGAGATGGGGTCCGACGTGGTCCTCATCGACACCGCCGGGCGGCTGCACACCAAGACCGGGCTCATGGACGAGCTCGGCAAGGTGAAGCGGGTCGTGGAGAAGCAGGCCCCGCTGGACGAGATCCTGCTCGTCCTCGACGCCACCACCGGGCAGAACGGTCTCGTCCAGGCCCGGGTGTTCGCCGAGGTCGTCGACATCACCGGCATCGTCCTCACCAAGCTGGACGGCACGGCCAAGGGCGGCATCGTGGTCGCGGTCCAGCGTGAGCTGGGCGTGCCGGTCAAGCTGGTCGGCCTGGGCGAGGGCGCGGACGACCTCGCGCCGTTCGAGCCGGAGGCGTTCGTTGACGCCCTTATCGGCGACTAGGGGGTGTTTCGAAAGTCCTGTGCGGTGCCCGCGGTGTCCGGTGCGTGCTCTCGGCGTGCCGGACGAAAGCCCTCGTACTGGACGTACTCGGGGTTTCGACCGGTGCGGCGAGAGTGCGTGCCGGGCGCCGTGGGTGCTGTGCGGGACTTTCGAAACACCCCCTAGGGCCGGAACCGGCTCTGGCAGGCCGGTGGGGGGATGCACCCGCCGGGAACTTGTGGGAAGCGCCCGCCCCCGAGGTGCAGTCGGGAGCGGGCGCTTCGCTGTGTACGGCTACGCCCGGGAGCGGTGCGCCACATAGGCCAGCGTCCCCAGCAGCAGCCGGGCCGCCGGCGGCCTCGTCGCCGTGTCCAGGGACGGTGGGCGCAGCCAGCGCACCGGGCCGAGGCCGGCGCGGTCGGAGGGCGGAGCCGTGATGTGGGTGCCGGGGCCGAGGGCGCGCAGGTCGAGGGCGGTCGGGTCGTCCCAGCCCATGCGGTAGAGGAGGTCGGGCAGCTCGGCGGCGGCGCCGGGGGCGACGAGGAACTGGGCGCGGCCCTCGGGGGTGGCGGTGACCGGGCCTAGGGGCAGGCCCATGCGCTCCAGACGGACCAGCGCGTTGCGGCCGGCCGGTTCGGCCACCTCGATGACGTCGAACGCGCCGCCGACCGCGAGCATCACCGACGCGCCGGGGAACTCGCCCCAGGTCTTGGTCACTTCGTCGAGGGTTGCGCCCGCCCGGACCTGCGGCGCGAAGTCCAGCGGATGCGCCCCCGGCGCGGGGCAGTCACGGTCACCGCAGGAACACGCGCCCCCGGCGGCCCGCGCGCCCGCCACGACGTCCCAGCCCCACAGGCCGGTGAACTCGGCGACGGCGGTGCACTCCGAGGAGCGGCCGCGCCTGCGCGCGCCGGAGCGCATCTCCCGGATGCCACCGATCGTGAACCCCATGCCCCCTCCAACGTGTCCGACGCGTCGGTGGTTACGACACGAATGCGGAACGTGACCCTGTGTGTTCCGGGATCACCGGATCCGCTCGGTTCAGGCGGCGCTCCGAAGTGCCCCGGGTGGTGAACTCGACGGCGCGCGCCCCTGAGTGCATCGCTCCGCCTACTCCCGGCCGTCCTATGTCAAGTGAATCGTGTGGAAGCCGCCGTGAGTTCATTCGAAGGGGTGGCGAATGGTGGCGTTTCCGGGATCGCCATGGCTGGACCCGTGATCGTAGGATTACTTTGAGTGCACGAGTCCTGGGGGCACATGCACTCGTGGGTATGCCGGAGGCAACCCGGCTTTCCGTTCGAAGGGTGAGAACTACCGGACGGGGAGACCTATTTACCGGCATTCTGATAGGGCTTGGCGCACTCAGCGACAAGTGGTCTCAGGGATGGGGGCGTTCCAGTGAGCGGCAACGGCGGAAGCGGGGCGGCAGCGGCCGGCACGGACAAGCGCCCGAACGAGCTGCTCACGTCGTGGTTCGTCCGCAGCGGCTGGTCGAAGGGCGAACTCGCCCGCCAAGTCAACCGCAGGGCACGCCAGTTGGGCGCCAATCACATCTCCACGGACACCTCCCGGGTGCGCCGCTGGCTGGACGGCGAGAACCCTCGCGAGCCCATCCCCAGGATCCTGTCCGAGCTGTTCTCCGAGCGCTTCGGCCTGGTGGTCTCCGTCGAGGACCTCGGCCTGCGCGCGGCACGCCAGTCACCTTCCGCGACCGGCGTCGACCTGCCCTGGACGGGCCCGCAGACGGTGGCGCTGCTCAGCGAGTTCTCGCGCAGCGACCTGATGCTGGCGCGGCGCGGCTTCCTCGGGACCTCGCTGGTCCTGTCCGCGGGCCCGTCCCTCATCGAGCCGATGCAGCGCTGGCTGGTGCCCGGCCCCGGAGCCGCGCAGCCGGAGCCCGAGCCGACCCCCGCGAGCCGCCGCGGCGGCCGTCTGTCCCGGCCCGAGCTGGAGCTCCTGGAGTCCACCACGGTGATGTTCCGCCAGTGGGACGCCCAGTGCGGCGGCGGTCTGCGCCGCAAGGCGGTCGTGGGCCAGCTGCACGAGGTGACCGACCTGCTCCAGGAACCCCAGCCCGAGGCCACCACCCGCAAGCTGTTCAAGGTCGCCGCCGAGCTGGCCGAGCTCGCGGGCTGGATGTCGTACGACGTCGGGCTGCAGCCCACCGCCCAGAAGTACTTCGTGCTCGCCCTGCACGCCGCCAAGGAGGCCGGCGACCGGCCCCTCGGCTCGTACGTGCTGTCCAGCATGAGCCGCCAGATGATCCACCTCGGCCGGCCCGACGACGCCCTGGAGCTGATCCACCTCGCGCAGTACGGCAGCCGGGACTGCGCGAGCCCGCGCACCCAGTCGATGCTGTATGCGATGGAGGCCCGTGCCTACGCCAACATGGGCCAGCCCGGCAAGTGCAAGCGGGCGGTGCGGATGGCCGAGGACACCTATGCCGACATCGAGGAGTGGGACGACCCGGAGCCCGACTGGATCCGCTTCTTCTCCGAGGCCGAGCTGCACGGGGAGAACAGCCACTCCTTCCGCGACCTCGCCTATGTCGCGGGCCGCAGCCCGACGTACGCCTCGCTGGCCGAGCCCGTGATGCAGCGGGCCGTCGACCTGTTCGCCGAGGACACCGAGCACCAGCGGTCGTACGCACTCAATCTGATCGGGCTGGCCACCGTGCACCTGCTGCGGCGTGAGCCCGAGCGGAGCGCGGTGCTGGCCGAGCGGGCCATGCAGGTCGCCAAGAAGGTCCGCTCCGAGCGCGTGAACACTCGTATCCGAAAGACCGTCGACACGGCTGTACGCGACTTCGGGGATCTCGCCGCGGTCGTGGACCTCACCGAGAAGCTCGCGATCGAGCTGCCGGAGACCGCCGAGGCGGTCTGAATCCCTTGTGCCCCGGCCACGGCCGGCCCTCCCGAACTGCCCGACTCGGCTCCCCCGTGCCAGGTCATCGGAAGGCTGTCCGTGGCCGGTTTCTTCCTTCTACGAAGGTTGCGCCACGATAACGATCGCGCGGCCGGACATCCGGCAGTTCATCGACGCGTAACACACAGGGCGTCTTCGTCACTCCGGTGAAACAACCAGGGGCTTCCACCGAAACCGCGCTACGCCAATCTCATGGCGCATAACCGGCCCACCCCTTTTGACCGGACCGCTCACACGCTCCGACCCGCACGGGGCCGTACAACCGACGAGGAGACGCCGATGGCATCAGCCGCCATCACGCTTGCCGCGGAGGCACCCAAGCTGTCCTCCGCCAATACAGGCTTCATGCTGATCGCATCCGCCCTGGTGCTGATCATGACGCCGGGTCTCGCCTTCTTCTACGGAGGCATGGTCCGGGTCAAGAGCACTCTGAACATGCTGATGATGAGCTTCATCAGCATCGGCATCGTCACCATTCTGTGGGTGCTCTACGGTTTCTCCCTCGCCTTCGGCACGAACAACAGCCTGATCGGCTGGGACACCGACTGGTTCGGACTCCACAAGGTCGGCCTCACCGAGCTCTGGCCCGGTTACACCATCCCGATCTTCGTGTTCATGGTCTTCCAGATGATGTTCGCGATCATCACGCCGGCCCTGATAAGCGGCGCCCTCGCGGACCGCGTCAAGTTCTCGGCGTGGTCGCTCTTCGTCGCCCTGTGGCTGACGGTCGTCTACGTCCCGGTCGCCCACTGGGTCTGGGGCTCCGACGGCTGGGCCTTCAAGCTCGGTGTGATCGACTTCGCCGGTGGTACCGCGGTCCACATCAACGCCGGTGCCGGCGCCCTCGGCGTCATCCTGGTCATCGGCAAGCGCGTCGGCTTCAAGAAGGACCCGATGCGCCCGCACAGCCTCCCGCTGGTGATGCTCGGTGCCGGTCTGCTGTGGTTCGGCTGGTTCGGCTTCAACGCGGGCTCCTGGCTCGGCAACGATGACGGCGTCGGCGCGCTGATGTTCGTCAACACCCAGGTCGCCACCGCCGCCGCCATGCTCGCCTGGCTCGCCTACGAGAAGATCCGCCACGGCGCGTTCACCACGCTGGGCGCCGCCTCCGGCGCGGTCGCGGGTCTGGTCGCGATCACCCCGTCCGGTGGTGCGGTCTCCCCGCTCGGCGCGATCGCCGTCGGTGCCATCGCCGGTGTCGCCTGCGCCGCCGCGGTCGGCCTGAAGTTCAAGTTCGGCTACGACGACTCGCTCGACGTCGTCGGCGTCCACATGGTCGGCGGCATCATCGGCTCCCTGCTCATCGGCTTCTTCGCCACCGGCAAGGGCCAGTCCACCGCGACCGGTGTCTTCTACGGCGACCACTCCTTCACCCAGCTGTGGAAGCAGTTCGCCGGTGTCGGCGCGGTCCTCGCCTACTCGCTGATCGCCTCCGCGGTCCTCGCCTTCCTCCTCGACAAGACCATCGGCATGCGGGTCACCGAGGACGAGGAGGTCGCCGGTATCGACCAGGCAGAGCACGCCGAGACCGCATACGACTTCAGCGGCGCGGGCGGTGGCATCGCCGGATCCGCCACCTCGGTCCTGGCCGCCACGGAGAGCAAGAAGGTGGACGCATGAAGCTCATCACCGCCGTCGTGAAGCCGCACCGGCTCGACGAGATCAAGGAAGCCCTCCAGGCCTTCGGGGTCCACGGCCTGACGGTCACCGAGGCGAGTGGTTACGGTCGTCAGCGGGGCCACACCGAGGTCTACCGCGGTGCCGAGTACACCGTCGACCTGGTGCCCAAGATCCGTATCGAGGTACTGGCCGAGGACGACGACGCCGAGCAGCTGATCGAGGTCGTCGTCAAGGCGGCCCGCACCGGCAAGATCGGTGACGGCAAGGTCTGGTCGATCCCGGTCGAGACGGCGGTCCGGGTGCGGACCGGCGAGCGCGGCCCCGACGCGCTCTGACAGAAAAAGAACAGGAGCTCCTGGGTGTCGAGTACGGACGTTCACAACGAAGCAGAAGACTCGGGACCCAGCGGCTACGCGGCGGCCCGGCTGCGCCTCCTCACCGAGGGGGAGCGGTCCGGGCCGCCGCGCCGTGCGGCCCTGTCCGCGCTGACGGACGACTGGCTGACGGGGCTCTTCGCCGCCGGAGCCGAGGGGCTGCGCGGGGTCTCCCTGGTCGCCGTCGGCGGCTACGGGCGCGGCGAGCTGTCCCCGCGCAGCGATCTGGACCTGCTGCTCCTCCATGACGGCAGCGACAGCAAGGCGGTCGCCGCGCTCGCCGACCGTCTCTGGTACCCCGTCTGGGACCTCGGTCTCTCTCTGGACCACTCGGTGCGCACCCCGGCGGAGGCCCGCAGGACCGCCGGGGAGGATCTGAAAGTCCAACTCGGTCTCCTGGACGCCCGCCACATCGCCGGCGACCTCGGTCTCACCGCCGGTCTGCGCACCGCCGTCCTCGCCGACTGGCGCAACCAGGCGCCCAAGCGCCTGCCCGAACTGCAGGAACTGTGCGCCGAGCGCGCCGAGCGCCAGGGCGAGCTGCAGTACCTGCTGGAACCGGATCTGAAGGAGGCGCGCGGCGGGCTGCGCGACGCCACCACCCTGCGCGCCGTCGCCGCCTCCTGGCTGGCCGACGCCCCGCGCGAGGGCCTCGACGACGCCCGGCGCCGGCTCCTCGACGTCCGCGACGCGCTCCACCTCACCACCGGGCGCGCGACCGACCGGCTCGCGCTCCAGGAGCAGGACCAGGTCGCCGCCGAACTCGGACTGCTCGACGCCGACACCCTCCTGCGCCAGGTCTACGAGGCCGCGCGCGTCATTTCGTACGCCAGTGACGTCACTTGGCGCGAGGTGGGGCGCGTGCTGCGCTCGCGCGCCGTGCGACCGAGGCTGCGCGCCATGCTGGGCGGCGGCAAGCCGGTCGCCGAGCGCTCCCCGCTCGCCGAGGGCGTGGTGGAACAGGACGGCGAGGTGGTGCTCGCCCGCGCCGCGCGCCCCGAGCGCGACCCCGTGCTGCCGTTGCGCGCCGCGGCCGCCGCCGCACAGGCCGGCCTCCCGCTCTCCCTGCACGCCGTACGGCGCATGGCGGCCATCGCGCGCCCCCTGCCCACGCCCTGGCCCGCCGAGGCGCGCGAACAGCTGGTCACCCTGCTCGGCTCGGGCCACCCGACCATCGAGGTCTGGGAGGCCCTGGAGGCCGAGGGGCTCATCACCCGGCTGCTGCCCGACTGGGAGCGGGTGCGCTGCCGCCCGCAGCGCAACGCCGTGCACATCTGGACCGTCGACCGGCACCTGATCGAAACGGCCGTCCGCGCCTCGGAGTTCACCCGCCGTGTCCACCGCCCCGACCTGCTGCTCGTCGCCGCCCTGCTGCACGACATCGGCAAGGGCTGGCCCGGCGACCACTCGGTGGCCGGCGAGATCATCGCCAAGGACGTCGCCGCGCGCATCGGCTTCGACCGGGACGACGTCGCCGTACTCGCGACTCTCGTACGGCACCACCTGCTGCTGATCGACACCGCCACCCGGCGCGACCTGGAGGACCCGGCCACCGTGCACGCGGTCGCCGAGGCGGTCGGCTCGCAGGGCACGCTGGAGCTGCTGCACGCGCTGACCGAGGCGGACGCCCTCGCCACCGGTCCGGCCGCCTGGTCGTCCTGGCGGGGCTCGCTCGTCGCCGACCTGGTCAAGCGCGTCGCCGCCGTGCTCGCCGGGAACGGCTCGGCCGAGCCGGAGCCCGCCGCGCCCACCGCCGAGCAGGAGCGGCTCGCCATCGAGGCGGTCGCCACCGGCAGCCCGGTGCTCTCCCTGCGCGCCCAGACCGAACCGCCGACCGAGGACCAGCCCTCCGGCGACCCGGAACCGCTGGGTGTCGAGCTGCTGATCGCCGTACCGGACCAGCCGGGTGTGCTGCCCGCCGTCGCCGGTGTGCTGGCGGTGCACCGGCTGACCGTCCGCACCGCCGAGCTGCGCGCCCTGGACCTGCCGGACGGCGTGGAGGGCTCGGTCCTGCTGCTGGACTGGCGGGTCGCCGCCGAGTACGGCTCCCTGCCGCAGGCCGCCCGGCTGCGCGCCGACCTCGTACGGGCCCTGGACGGCTCCCTGGACATCGCGGGGCGCCTGGCCGAGCGCGACGCCGCCTATCCGCGCCGCAGGGGTGTGGTGGCCCCGCCGCCCAGAGTGACGGTCGCGCCGGCCGCCTCCCGGCACGCCACGGTCATCGAGGTGCGCGCCCAGGACGCCCCCGGCCTGCTGCACCGGATCGGGCGGGCGCTGGACGACGCCAAGGTGCGGGTGCGCAGCATGCATGTGTCGACGCTGGGCGCCAACGCCGTGGACGCCTTCTATGTGACCGGGCCCGAGGGAGCGCCCCTGCCGGGTGAGGAGGCGGCCTCCGTGGCGCGGAAGCTGGAAGAGACGCTGCGCGGCTGACGCCGGGTCGGCCCCTCGCCCGGCCTGTATGCACGGGCGGGGACGATTGTCTCGCCGAGCCAGATACCCTGGAAGACGCTCACCCTGCTCCCGACTCCGAGGACCGACGCCGCCGTGTTCGACACTCTCTCCGATCGCCTGTCAGCGACCTTCAAGAATCTGCGCGGCAAGGGGCGTCTGAGCGAGGCGGACATCGACGCCACCGCGCGCGAGATCCGCATCGCGCTCCTGGAGGCGGACGTCGCCCTGCCGGTGGTCCGGACGTTCATCAAGAACGTCAAGGACCGCGCCATGGGCGCCGAGGTCTCCCGGGCGCTCAACCCCGCCCAGCAGGTCCTGAAGATCGTGAACGAGGAGCTCGTCACGATCCTGGGCGGCGAGACCCGCCGTCTGCGCTTCGCCAAGCAGCCGCCCACCGTGATCATGCTGGCGGGTCTGCAGGGTGCCGGTAAGACCACCCTCGCGGGCAAGCTCGGCCACTGGCTGAAGGAGCAGGGCCACTCGCCGCTGCTGGTCGCCGCCGACCTCCAGCGCCCGAACGCCGTGAACCAGCTGAGCGTCGTCGCCGAGCGCGCCGGGGTCGCCGTCTACGCACCCGAGCCGGGCAACGGCGTGGGTGACCCGGTCAAGGTAGCCAAGGACTCCATCGACTTCGCGAAGTCCAAGGTCCACGACATCGTGATCGTGGACACCGCCGGCCGGCTCGGCATCGACCAGGAGCTGATGAAGCAGGCCGCGGACATCCGCGACGCCGTCAGCCCGGACGAGATCCTCTTCGTCGTCGACGCGATGATCGGCCAGGACGCCGTCACCACGGCCGAGGCCTTCCGTGACGGCGTCGGCTTCGACGGCGTGGTGCTCTCCAAGCTCGACGGCGACGCCCGCGGCGGTGCTGCCCTGTCGATCCGCCAGGTCACCGGCAAGCCGATCATGTTCGCGTCGAACGGTGAGAAGCTCGAGGACTTCGACGCCTTCCACCCGGACCGGATGGCCTCCCGCATCCTCGACATGGGTGACCTGCTCACCCTGATCGAGCAGGCGGAGAAGACGTTCAGCCAGGAAGAGGCCCAGAAGATGGCCTCCAAGCTGGCGTCCAAGAAGGGCCAGGACTTCACCCTGGACGACTTCCTGGCCCAGATGGAGCAGGTCAGGAAGATGGGCAGCATCTCCAAGCTGCTCGGCATGCTGCCCGGCATGGGCCAGATCAAGGACCAGATCAACAACCTGGACGAGCGGGACGTCGACCGCACCGCCGCCATCATCAAGTCGATGACCCCGGGCGAGCGCCAGGACCCGACCATCATCAACGGCTCCCGCCGCGCCCGTATCGCACGCGGTTCCGGTGTCGAGGTCAGCGCCGTCAAGAACCTGGTCGAGCGGTTCTTCGAGGCCCGCAAGATGATGTCCCGCATGGCCCAGGGCGGCGGCATGCCGGGGATGCCCGGGATGCCGGGCATGGGCGGCGGCCCCGGCCGTCAGCGCAAGCAGCAGAAGCAGGCCAAGGGCAAGCAGCGCTCCGGCAACCCGATGAAGCGCAAGCAGCAGGAGCAGGAGGAGGCCGCCCGCCGCGCCGCCGCCCAGCAGGGCGGCAACGCGTTCGGCGTGCCCGGCCAGCAGGCCCCGCAGGACTTCGAGCTGCCGGACGAGTTCAAGAAGTTCATGGGCTGAGCCCGCGTCGGGCGCCCTGCTCCGCTGGACGTGCCGGGGGTTGGTCGTTGTCGTAACGTCCCGATATGACCAACCCCGCCCCGCCACGCAAGTCGCCCGACCAGCCCTGGCGTACCGAGGGCACACCCGAGGAGCCGCAGAAGCCGCCGTCGGGCGGGCGGCGGATGCGCGGCGGCTGGTGGAGCCTGATCCTGACCGCGCTGGTCGTGTTCCTGATCGCGAACCTGATCCTTTCCTTCTTCAACGAGGGCAACGAGCCGACCATCTCGTACACCGAGTTCAGCAAGCAGGTCGGCGCGGGCAACGTCAGCAAGATCTACGCCAAGGGCAACGCGATCCAGGGCCAGCTCAGGAAGGAGCAGAGCAACCCGGACGGCGGTGGCAAGTACACCAAGTTCAACACCGAGCGGCCGACCTTCGCGAGCGACAAGATCTGGGACGACCTGACCGCGCACGACGTCACGGTCACGGCGGAGCCGGTCGTCCAGCACCGTAGTTTTCTGGCCAATCTGCTGATCTCGCTGGCCCCCATGCTGCTGCTGATCGCGGTGTGGGTCTTCATCGCCCGGCGGATGAGCGCGGGGATGGGTGGCGCGGGCGGCATGCTCGGCCGCAAGGCGCCACCCAAGCCGGTGGAGCTGGAGCCGGGCAAGAAGCGCACCACCTTCCAGGACGTCGCCGGCATCGACGAGGTCGCGGGCGAGCTCAACGACGTCGTCGACTTCCTGAAGAACCCGGACGCCTATCGCCGGATGGGCGCCAAGATGCCGAGGGGCGTGCTGCTCGCGGGCCCGCCCGGCACCGGGAAGACGCTGCTCGCGCGGGCGGTGGCGGGGGAGGCCGGGGTGCCGTTCTTCTCGGCCTCCGCCTCCGAGTTCATCGAGATGATCGTCGGTGTGGGTGCCTCACGGGTGCGGGAACTGTTCGCGGAGGCCCGCAAGGTGGCGCCGTCGATCATCTTCATCGACGAGATCGACACCATCGGCCGGGCCCGCGGCGGCGGTTCCGCCATGGGCGGCCACGACGAGCGCGAGCAGACGCTCAACCAGATCCTCACCGAGATGGACGGCTTCTCCGGCTCCGAGGGCGTCATCGTCATCGCCGCCACCAACCGCGCCGACGTCCTCGACCCGGCCCTGACCCGCCCCGGCCGCTTCGACCGGGTGGTCATGGTCTCGCCCCCGGACCGCGGCGGCCGCGAGGCGATCCTGCAGATCCACACCCGGGAGATCCCGCTCGCCGAGGGGGTCGACCTGGCCCAGGTCGCCCGCACCACCCCGGGCATGACCGGCGCCGAACTGGCCAACCTCGCCAACGAGGCCGCCCTCCTCGCCGTCAAGCGGGGGCAGCGCAGGGTGACCCAGTCCGACCTCTCGGAGGCGCTGGAGAAGGTCCAGCTGGGTGCGGAACGGCCCCTGGTGATGCCCGCCGAGGAGCGCCGCCGCACGGCCTATCACGAGAGCGGCCACGCCCTGCTCGGCATGCTCCAGCCCGGCGCCGACCCCGTCCGCAAGATCACCATCGTGCCGCGCGGCCGCGCCCTCGGCGTCACCCTCTCGACGCCGGAGTCCGACAAGTACGCCTACACCGAGGAGTACCTGCGCGGCCGGATCATCGGCGCGCTCGGCGGCATGGCCGCCGAACAGGTCGTCTACGGGGTGATCACGACCGGCGCGGAGAACGACCTGGAGCAGGTCACCAACATCGCGCGCGGGATGGTCGCGCGCTGGGGCATGAGCGAGCGCGTCGGCCGCCTCTCCGCCCTCCCGAACGACGCCCAGCAGGCCTACGGCCTCGCCGCCGCCCCGCAGACCCTCGACGTCATCGACGGGGAGATGCGCCGGATCGTCGACGAGTGCTACGAGGAGGCGTGCCGCAAGCTGCGCGACCACCGCGGCCAGTTGGACGCCCTCGCCGAGGCGCTGCTGGAGAGGGAGACCCTGGAGGAGACGGACGCGTACCGGATCGCCGGGATCACCCGCCTGCGGAAGGAGGCGGAGGTGTGACGGGGGCGCTCAGGGCGCTCGCGCGCTCCAGGGCACGGCGCTTCAGGGCACGCGCGCGATGAGGTACCGGAAGACGTTCGGCATCCACACCGTGCCGTCCGCGCGCACATAGGGGTGCAGCGCTTCCGTCAGCTCCTTGTCGACCTGCGTCTGGTCGGTCGCCGTGATGGCCGCGTCGAACAGGCCCGTCGACAGCAGCCCCCGGAGCGCGCTGTCCGTGTCGGCGTACCCGAAGGGACAGGCGACCCGCCCGGAGCCGTCCGGCTTCAGGCCGGCCCGCTGGGCGACCTCCTCCAGGTCGTCGCGCAGGGCGGGGCGCCAACTCGCCGTGCTGCGCAGCGGATCCGCCAGCCTGGTGGCCACCCGCAGCACGGACGACGTGGCGCAGCGCTCCGGCGGACCCCAGCCGGCGAGCACCACGGGCGCCCCGCGCTCGGCGAGCGGTGTCGCTGCCCTCAGCAGCCCGCCGAGCCCCTCCGAGTCGCCCGCCAGACACCCGATCGGCTCGAAAGCCGTCACCAGGGTGTACGCGGGCGTCTCCGCGCCGCCCGAGGCCGCCAGGTCCTCGGCCGAGCCGGCCGAACCGTCCACGATCCGGGTGTCCTCGCGCGCGCGTGCGCCTCCCGCGTCCGGGAGCAGCCGCTCCCGCGCGAGGGCGAGCCGCTCGGGGGAGGAGTGGTCGACACCGGTGACGGCCGCGCCTCTCGACGCCGCCATCACAAGGGCGAGCCCGCTGCCGCAGCCGAGACCCAGCAACCGTGTGCCGGCGCCCACTTCGAGTCGCTCGTAGACGGCCTCGTAGAGCGGCACCAGCATCCGCTCCTGGATCTCGGACCAGTCACGCGCGCGTGCACACAGATCCGCACGGGGCGCACCGCCCGCGTGAGGTAGGTGCTGCCGCACGAGCGTAGGTGTCATGTAAAGCGCCCCAATCCGCCGAGAGATACAGCTGTGCCCGATTCCGTGGCCCCCGTGACGTGCGCTCGCACTGCCCCCGTATGCCAGGTAACTCCGCACTCGACCGCTCGTCCAGGGGTAACAGGGCCCTGCTTGCGGCTCGGCGGCGGGAGTGGCGAGATTTCACATCCCGGCAACCTGGACCCGTAACATCACGGCGAGCGCGCGACGGCCGTACGGTGTCTGCTTCCCGCCGACGGGCCGGTGCCCGGGGGTGCCGGAGCGACCGGTAACGTCGCAGCCGTCGCCGGCGCTTACCGAGGCGGGGCCCTTCCGCCGCGAGAGCGACCGAAACGCCCCTTGCGCATCCGCGGATCACAGCCGCACCGGCGCGTGGACATCGTCTACACGCCGGGTCGTACGTTCGGCTACGTACCGGCTTGGTAGGAGCTGTGAGGCTTATCCGCAGATCAGCGCACTGGCCCTCGTCTCCACGCATCAGCGGCAACTGACGGGTACGTGCAAATTATTTGGGATGCCCCGGAATAGGAACACAGCGGCACCCCCGCTCGTTGTCATTACGTGAGCACGACACAGACACCACCTGTTCTCGCCGCAGAGCTGGCAGAGGCGTGGGCCGACATTCAGCGGTACCACCCCGAGCTGCCGGACCTTGCCGCGCCAGAGTCCCTGATCGGAGAGTCGTCGTCCGCGTGCGGTCACGAGCTCTCCTTCGAGCGACTGCTCCATGAGGCAGTCCACGGCATCGCCGCCGCCCGCGGCGTACGCGACACATCCCGTGCCGGCCGGTACCACAACCGCAGATTCCTCGCGATCGCCGAGGAGCTGGGCCTGGACCACCCCGAGGAACCGCATCCCAGCAGCGGTTTCTCGCTGGTCACGCTCAACCCCGAGGCCAAGCGCCGGTACCGTCCGACCATCGAGCGCCTCCAGCGCGCCCTGAAGGCCCACACGGTGGCGACCGCCGCCGACACCCCGAAGAGCTTCCGCGGGCCGGCCGCCCGCCACGGCTCCTCCGGCGGCGGGGTCCGGGTGAAGGCCGTGTGCGACTGCGGGCGTAATGTCCGGGTCGTCCCGTCGGTCCTGGCCCAGGCCCCGATCGTGTGCGGCGGCTGCGGCAAGCCGTTCCGCATCCCCGAGGTGGTCGGGGCGGCGTAGTCGCGGCGTGGCCCACCGGCATCTCGTGGCTGCCGGTCCGTCGCGCACGCGGGCCGAGGTGTGCACCCGGAGGTTCGCCTTGAGCGCCGGGTGCCCCTCAGGCGTGCCCCCGTCCGGCCTCGGTCCGTGGCGAGCGCAGGATGTGGCAGAATGGCTGGCTGTACTCGACAGCCGCACAGGACCCCTCTCTCCTCCGGCTGACGCGTCCATCGGGCACTCGGGTACCGCAACCCCACGCGGCAATCTCGCCGTGCCCAACCACGTCAAAACCAGGAGAATCCACTCCCGTGGCAGTCAAGATCAAGCTGAAGCGTCTGGGCAAGATCCGTTCGCCTCACTACCGCATCGTCGTCGCCGACTCCCGCACCCGCCGTGACGGCCGTGCGATCGAGGAGATCGGCAAGTACCACCCGACCTACCACCCGTCGGTCATCGAGGTGGACGCCGACCGTGTCGCGTACTGGCTGGGTGTCGGCGCGCAGCCGACCGAGCCCGTCCTCGCCATCCTGAAGAAGACCGGCGACTGGCAGAAGTTCAAGGGCGAGCCCGCCCCGGCTCCGCTGCTCGTGGCCGAGCCGAAGAAGGCGCGTCCCTCCTTCGAGGCCCTGGGCGGCGACGACGAGGGCAAGGGTGAGGCGATCACCCAGAAGAAGAAGGCGGAGAAGAAGGACGAGGCTGCCGCCGAGTCCGAGTCGGCCGAGGCCTGAGCATGCTCGAGGAGGCTCTCGAGCACCTCGTGAAGGGCATCGTCGACAACCCTGACGATGTGCAGGTCGCCTCGCGCAACCTGCGCCGCGGGCGCGTTCTCGAGGTCCGGGTCCACCCCGACGACCTCGGCAAGGTGATCGGCCGCAACGGCCGCACCGCGCGCGCCCTGCGCACCGTCGTGGGCGCCATCGGCGGCCGTGGTGTCCGCGTCGACCTGGTCGACGTGGATCACGTCCGCTGACGTCAAACGCAGCACCGGCTCGGGCCGGGGAGGGCCACTGGGCCGTCCCCGGCCCGTAGTCGTACCGGTCGTACCACAGGAGAACAAGCACAGTGCAGCTGGTAGTCGCTCGCATCGGCCGTGCCCATGGCATCAAGGGCGAGGTCACCGTCGAGGTCCGCACCGACGAGCCCGAGCTCAGACTCGCGCCCGGCGCGGTCCTGCTCACGGACCCCGCCGCCACGGGCCCGCTCACCATCGAGACCGGCCGCGTCCACAGCGGACGTCTCCTCCTCCGCTTCGTGGGCGTGGGGGACCGCAACGCCGCCGAGGCCCTCCGCAACACCCTCCTGATCGCCGAGGTCGACCCCGAGGTGCTGCCGGAGGACGAGGACGAGTACTACGACCACCAGCTGATCGACCTGGACGTGGTGACCAAGGACGGCGTCGAGGTGGGCAGGATCACCGAGATCTCGCATCTGCCCTCCCAGGACCTGTTCGTCGTCGAGCGTCCCGACGGCACCGAGGTCCTCGTCCCCTTCGTCGAGGAGATCGTCACGGAGATCGACCTGGAGGAGCAGCGGGCGGTCATCGACCCGCCGCCCGGGCTGATCGACGACGAGACCGCCTCGACGCGGGAAGAGTCGTAGAAGATGCGCCTCGACGTCGTCACGATCTTCCCCGAGTACCTCGACCCGCTGAACGTCTCCCTCGTCGGCAAGGCACGCGCGCGTGGGCAGCTCGACGTCCATGTGCACGATCTGCGCGCCTGGACGTACGACCGCCACAACACGGTCGACGACACCCCCTACGGCGGCGGCCCCGGCATGGTCATGAAGACCGACCCCTGGGGCGAGGCCCTGGACTCCGCGCTCGCCGACGGCTACGAGACCGGCTCGCGCGTGCCCGCGCTGATCGTCCCCACCCCCAGCGGCCGTCCCTTCACCCAGGAACTCGCCGTGGAGCTCTCCGAGCGCCCCTGGCTGATCTTCACGCCCGCGCGCTACGAGGGCATCGACCGCCGGGTCATCGACGAGTACGGCACCCGTATGCCCGTCTACGAGGTGTCCATCGGCGACTACGTCCTCGCCGGCGGCGAGGCGGCCGTGCTGGTCATCACGGAGGCCGTCGCCCGACTGCTGCCCGGCGTCCTGGGGAACGCCGAGTCGCACCGGGACGACTCCTTCGCGCCCGGCGCCATGGCCAACCTCCTGGAGGGCCCCGTCTACACCAAGCCCCCCGAGTGGCGCGGACGAACCATCCCGGACGTGCTGCTCAGCGGCCATCACGGCAGGATCGCCCGCTGGAGGCGGGACGAGGCCCTGCGCCGTACGACGGCCAACCGGCCCGACCTCATCGAGCGCTGCGACCCGAAGGCCTTCGACAAGAAGGACCGCGAGACGCTCTCCATCCTGGGCTGGGCGCCCGATCCGGAGGGGGAGCCGTACGGCCGATTTTGGCGCAGGCCGGAGGGCGTGGAAGAATAGACCGCTGTTGTGCGTCGTCCGGCGCGCGCCCCTGCCACAGGGGGACACGACGCCCGCCCGACCCGGACAGCATCCTCGAAGAACACCTAGTTGCCGTTGATGACCTGTGGCATCAGCGAAGAAAGCAGACGAAATGTCTCACCTGCTCGACTCCGTCGACAGCGCGTCGCTGCGCAGCGACGTCCCGGCCTTCCGCCCGGGTGACACCGTCAACGTCCACGTCCGCGTCATCGAGGGCAACCGCTCTCGTGTGCAGCAGTTCAAGGGCGTGGTCATCCGCCGCCAGGGCGCCGGTGTCCGCGAGACCTTCACGGTCCGCAAGGTCTCCTTCTCCGTCGGCGTCGAGCGCACCTTCCCGGTGCACACCCCGATCGTCGAGAAGATCGAGCTCGTCACCCGTGGTGACGTGCGTCGCGCCAAGCTCTACTACCTGCGCGAGCTGCGCGGTAAGGCCGCGAAGATCAAGGAGAAGCGCGACAGCTGAGCTCGCGCACGTGTTCTGAGCGGGGCCGGATAACATCTGGCCCCGATGGACACCGAAGCACAGCACACGGAGCGCGACCGCTCTTCCGGCCCTGAACCAGAGGCTGTGGAGGGACGGTCGCGTTTCGCGTTGGTGCGGCGGATCACGGACTGGCTGCCCGGTGGCCGGATCTCGCTGCTCCTGCTGGTCTGCCTGGTGTTTTTGCTGATCCTGAACGCTTTCGTGGTGCAACCCTTCCAGATTCCCAGCGGATCCATGGAAAACGGATTGAGGATCGGGGACCGGGTTCTCGTAAATAAGTTGGCGTACCGTTTCGGTGCCGAGCCGCGGCGCGGCGATGTTGTGGTGTTCGACGGAACTGGGTATTTCGGGAACGCGGACTACATCAAGCGCGTCGTGGGAGTAGGTGGGGACCGAGTGGTCTGCTGCGACAAGGAGGGGAGGATCGAGGTGAACGGCCGGTCGGTCGACGAGACGTCGTTCCTGCACTCCGGGGACACCCCGTCGGCGGTGCCCTTTCGTGTCGTCGTGCCCGACGGCACCCTCTTCGTCCTCGGCGACCACCGCAGCGACTCCAGCGATTCCCGTGACCATCTGGGCTCGCCCGGCGGCGGCATGATCCCCGTCTCCGACGTCATCGGCCGCGCCGACTGGATCGTCTGGCCCGCCGCTCACTGGACGCGTCTGCACCGCCCCGGCGCCTACGCGCGCGTGCCCGCCGCCGGCGGTGCGCATGGGTAACCGCGGCAAACCGCGTGGGGCCACCCCCAGCACCACCTTCGGCACCGAACACCTCCTGCCCACCGGCTCCCGCCGCACCGGCGGAAGCGCCCCCTCGGGCGGTCGCACCCGCGCCGAGCGGCGCAAGCTGCAGCGCAAGGTCAAGCGACGGCGCCGGCGCGGAGCGGTCAAGGAGATACCCCTTCTGGTCGGTGTCGCCGTCCTCATAGCGCTGGTCCTCAAGACCTTCCTCGTCCAGGCGTTCGTGATCCCGTCCGGCTCCATGGAGCAGACCATCCGGATCGGCGACCGCGTCCTGGTCGACAAGTTCACGCCGTGGTTCGGCTCCAAGCCCAAGCGCGGCGACGTCGTCGTCTTCAAGGACCCCGGCGGCTGGCTCGCGGGCGAGCAGACCACGACCACGAAGAGCGACCCCATCGTGGTCAAGCAGGTCAAGGAGGGGCTCACCTTCATCGGCCTGCTGCCCTCCGCCAACGACAAGGACCTCATCAAGCGGGTCATCGGCGTCGGCGGCGACCACGTCAAATGCTGTGACACCCAGGGGCGGGTGACTGTCAACGGCGTGCCCCTGACCGAGGGCGACTACCTGTATCCCGGGAACGCCCCCTCCACCCAGGAGTTCGACATCACCGTCCCCAAGGGGCGGTTGTGGGTGATGGGCGACCACCGGGGCAACTCCGCGGACTCCCGCGCCCATATGAACACCAGCTACGGCGGCACGGTCGCCGAGACCTCCGTGGTGGGCCGGGCGATGGTCATCGCATGGCCGTTCGGCCACTGGACCTCCTTGAAGGAACCTAAAACTTTCTCCTCCGTTTCCAACTCCGTGTCGGGGACGACCGCGGCCGAGCAGCTGTCGCATAGGGTTGCTCCCGACGATCCGAACACAGCGATCCAGCTCCCGAGCCCTGCGGAACTCCCGCTCGTTATGGGAGTGGTGGGCCTGCGCCGCGTATGGGGCAGGCGGCGGCACAGAGTAAGGAGTTGGCGTGGGGGATGTGGCGGTTGGCGCACGGTCCGGACACGACGGCGAGGAGCACCGCGGACAACCCGCGGAAGCAGCTGTCCCGGCCGCGGACAGCGCCGTGACCTCCGGGAGTGACTCCGGCGCGGGAGACGACACCGCGCCCGATGCGCAGACCAGAGCGGACGGGCAGGGGCCGGGAGGTGAGGCCCCCGGCGCGGCGCGCAAGCAGCGCTCCTTCTGGAAGGAGCTGCCCATCCTCATCGGCATCGCGCTCGTCCTCGCGCTGCTGATCAAGACGTTCCTGGTGCAGGCGTTCTCCATCCCGTCGGACTCGATGCAGAACACCCTCCAGCAGGGTGACCGCGTCCTGGTCGACAAGCTCACCCCCTGGTTCGGGTCCAAGCCGGAGCGCGGCGAGGTCGTCGTCTTCCACGACCCGGACAACTGGCTGGCCGGTGAGCCGACCGCCAACCCGAACCCGGTGCAGAAGGTCCTCAGCTGGATCGGCCTGATGCCGTCCGCCGAGGAGAAGGACCTGATCAAGCGCGTCATCGGCGTCGGCGGCGACACGGTGTCCTGCAAGGGCACCGGCCCCCTGAAGGTCAACGGCAAGGCGCTCAACGACACCTCGTTCGTCTACGCCGGCAACACGCCCTGCAGCGTGGACGACCAGGGCGGCCAGTTCACGGTGAAGGTTCCCAAGGGCTACATCTGGGTCATGGGCGACCACCGCCAGAACTCGCGCGACTCCCGCTACAACCAGAGTGACAGGCACCACGGCATGGTCCCGGTGAAGGACGTCGTGGGCCGCGCCATCGTCATCGCCTGGCCGATCAACCGCTGGGACACCCTCCCGATCCCGGACACCTTCGACCAGCCGGGCATCAACGACAAGTCCTCGGCGTCCGCCGCCCTGACGGCCGCGCCGAACGCGCTCGCCCTCACCGGCGTGGTCCCGGTGGCGCTGTGGCGCCGCAGCCGCAGGAAGGCCGAGGCGGCCGAGACCCACTGAGGGCGCGTTCCTTGGTGAAGCCCTGGTGCAGTTGTGACCATGGTGGGCCCCTCAGGGGCTGACCGGGTCAGGTACCGCCGGGTAGGGTGCGGATCCATGGGTGGCGAGAGCACTACGCGTACGGCCCCGCGCGGCGGCGGCAAGAGCACGGGCCCGGTGGGGACCAGGACCGGACAGCGACTGTCCGGGATCGCGGTCGCACTGGGCATCGTGCTGTTCCTCGGCGGATTCGGCTGGGGAGCGGTGCTCTACCGGCCGTACACCGTTCCGACCACCTCGATGACGCCGACGATCGACGCCGGTGACCGGGTGCTCGCGCAGCGCGTCGACGGCAGTGAGATACGCCGGGGCGATGTCGTCGTCTTCAAGGACAAGAGCTGGGTGACCAACGCCTCCGTGGTCAAGCGCGTGGTGGCGATCGGCGGCGACACCGTCTCCTGCTGCACCGACGGCAAGCTGACCGTCAACGGCAAGCAGATCGACGAGGGCTACCTCAAGGGCAGCGTCGTCGAGGACAAGAACATCCCGACCGTGAAGGTCCCCAAGGGCCGGCTGTTCCTGCTCGGCGACGAGCGCGAGGGCTCGCTGGACTCCTCCGCGCACCTCAGTGACGCGGCCCAGGGCACGGTCGCCCGCTCCGCCGTGACGGCGCGCGTGGACGCGGTCGTCTGGCCCATGAAGGGCATGCTGGCGCGCCCCACGGGCTTCGAGGCCCTGGGCGCGCTCTCCACCCCGGGCCCGCTGCGTCCGATCGTCGCGCTGATCGTCGTGGGGGCGGTCCTGGTCCTCGGGGGCGGTGCGTACGGTCCCGTCGCCAAGCGGCTGGGCGGCCGTCGGCGTGCCCGGACCCGGACGGAGCCCGTGGGTGCCCGCTGAGGCGACGGACGCGTACGAGGAGTCGTACTCGGGCGGCCTGCGCAAGGTGGCCCGGGTGATCCTGCTGGACCCCGACGACCGCATCCTCCTGCTGCACGGCCATGAGCCGGACGATCCGGCCGACGACTGGTGGTTCACGCCCGGCGGCGGTCTGGAGGGCGAGGAGAGTCGTGAAGAGGCCGCGCTGAGGGAACTCGCCGAGGAGACCGGGATCACCGACGTGGAGCTCGGGCCGGTGCTGTGGCGGCGGATGTGTTCGTTCCCGTTCGCGGGACGTCGCTGGGACCAGGACGAGTGGTACTACCTGGCCCGTACGACCCAGACCGCCACGCGGGCGACGGCCCTCACGGAGCTGGAGCGGCGGAGTGTCGCCGGAGCGCGCTGGTGGACGTGTGCGGAACTGACCCGGGCACATGAGACGGTGTATCCGACCAGACTCGCCGAGCTGCTGCGCAGGCTGCTCGACGAAGGTCCCCCTGCCGGACCCGTGACCCTCGACCCGGAAATCGTCTAGCGCCGATCGTCAGGCGACCCGGAAATCGACGGGGGGCACACGGGACTGGCGCACAATGGTGGGATCGCACGGCTGAAGGGGAACATGCCATGAGCGCCGAGGACCTCGAGAAGTACGAGACCGAGATGGAGCTGAAGCTCTACCGGGAGTACCGCGATGTCGTCGGTCTGTTCAAATACGTGATCGAGACCGAGCGGCGCTTCTACCTGACCAACGACTACGAGATGCAGGTGCACTCGGTCCAGGGCGAGGTGTTCTTCGAGGTGTCCATGGCGGACGCCTGGGTCTGGGACATGTATCGGCCGGCGCGGTTCGTGAAGCAGGTGCGGGTGTTGACGTTCAAGGACGTGAACATCGAGGAGCTGAACAAGAGTGATCTGGAGCTGCCTGGCAGCTGATGGGCGGCCGGCGGGCAGCTCACGGGCAGCTGAGGACGGCCCTGGTTCGCTCGTGTGGGTGACGGAGTTCTCCACAACCGGTGAGTAGTCCACCAAGATCCACTCGGTCGGGGCGGATGCGTGACGGTTGGCGCCGGAGGTGGTGCCGACATGAACGCACGAAACGCACTCGGCAAGTACGGAGAGGATCTCGCCGTCCGCCGGCTGACGGAGGCCGGGATGACGGTCCTGGAGCGCAACTGGCGCTGTGGCCGGGCGGGGGAGATCGACATTGTGGCGCGGGACGGCGAGGTGCTCGTCGTCTGCGAGGTGAAGACCCGGCGCGCGGGCTCCTTCCAGCACCCCATGGCCGCCGTCACGCCCGAGAAGGCCCAGCGGCTGCGCGGCCTGGCGGAGCACTGGATCCACGCGCACGGAGGGGCGCCGCCGGGAGGCGTCCGCATCGACCTGGTCGGTGTCGTCCTGCCCGGGCGCGGAGCCGCTCGCGTGGAGCACGCGCGGGGGGTGGCCTGAATGGGATTCGCTCGTACGTGCGCGGTGGCGCTGGTCGGGGTCGAAGGCGTCGTCGTCGAGGTCCAGGCCGACCTGGAACCGGGAGTCGCCGCGTTCACCCTGGTGGGCCTGCCCGACAAGAGCCTGTCCGAGAGCCGGGACCGGGTGCGGGCCGCGGTCGTCAACTCGGGCGGTGAGTGGCCGCAGAAGAAGCTCACGGTCGGACTCAGCCCCGCATCCGTGCCGAAGGCCGGCAGCGGGTTCGATCTCGCCGTCGCCTGTGCGGTGCTCGGTGCCTCAGAGCGCATCGATCCACGCGTCCTCGCCGACATCGTGATGATCGGCGAGCTGGGGCTGGACGGCCGGGTGCGGCCGGTCCGCGGCATCCTGCCGGCCGTGCTGGCCGCCGCGGACGCCGGCTATGAGCAGGTGGTCGTACCCGAGTGCGCCGCCGCCGAAGCAGCGCTGGTGCCCGGGGTGTCGGTGCTCGGGGTGCGGAGCCTGCGGCAGCTGATCGCCGTCCTGGCGGACGAGCCGGTGCCCGACGAGGAACCGGTGGAACCGGGCCGCCCGGATCCGCTCCTCGCAGGGCTGCGGGTGCCCGGCACGGGCGCTGCCACGGGCATGCACAGCATGGGCGCCGCACAGCACGACCAGGGCCACGACCTCGCGGACGTGGTGGGTCAGATCTCCGCGAGGACGGCCGTCGAGGTCTCCGCGGCGGGCGGCCACCACCTGTTCCTCGAAGGCCCGCCCGGCGCCGGCAAGACGATGCTCGCCGAGCGGCTGCCCGCCATCCTGCCCCGGCTCACCCGGGAGGAGTCGCTGGAGGTCACGGCGGTCCACTCGGTGGCGGGACTGCTGCCCCCGGGCAAGCCCCTGATCGACGTCCCGCCGTACTGCGCGCCCCACCATTCGGCGACCATGCAGGCGCTGGTCGGCGGTGGACCGGGCATCGCCCGACCCGGAGCCGTGTCCCTGTCGCATCGCGGCGTTCTGTTCCTGGACGAGACTCCGGAATTCAGCAGCCATGCCCTGGACGCGCTGCGGCAGCCGCTGGAGGCCGGACATGTCGTGATCGCCCGCAGCGCGGGGGTGGTGCGCTTCCCGGCGAGGTTCCTGATGGTGCTGGCGGCCAATCCCTGCCCATGCGGCCGTTTCTCGCAGACCGACGACTTCTGCGAGTGTCCGCCCTCGGCGATCCGCCGTTACCAGGCACGGCTGTCGGGGCCCCTGCTCGACCGGGTCGACCTGCGGGTCGAGGTGGACCGCGTCACCCGAAGCGAGCTGACCCGGCGCGGGGCACGGGGCGAGTCGACGGTGACGGTCGCCGACCGGGTACAGGCGGCCAGGGAGCGCGCGGCGGCGCGGCTCGCCGGCACCCCGTGGCGGAGCAACAGCGAGGTACCGGGCCGGGAGCTGCGCAGCCGCTGGCACCCGGTGAGCGGCGCTATGGACGAGGCCGAGCGCAGCCTGGAGCGGGGCGTGCTGACCGCGCGCGGACTCGACCGTGTGCTGCGTGTCGCCTGGACCGTCGCCGACCTGGTCGGACACGACCGGCCCGACGCCACGGACGTCGCCCTGGCCCTGCAACTGCGTACCGGAGTGCCGCGGGGTGTGCCCATGGCGATCGGGGCGCTGACATGAGCGCCGAGGGCGATTCGCGGCACGAGCTGCCGGCCCGGGTCTTCCTCAGCCGTGTCCTCGAACCGGGTGACGAGGCCGGTGGCCGGTGGGTGCGGGAGATGGGGGCGGTCGAGGTGGCGCGGGTGCTGCGGGCCGGGGGTCCCCAGCTCGTCGGGGTGACCGACAAGAAGTGGGCCGGGGTGCTGGCGCGGGCCGAGGAGGCCGACGCCGAGCGCGATCTCGAGGTGGCCCGGGAGGCCGGTATGCGGTTCGTGGTGCCGGGCGACCCCGAATGGCCCGGTCAGCTCGACGACCTCGGTGACGGCCGGCCCCTGGGGCTCTGGGTGCGCGGGCGGCCCAGTCTGCGGATGTGGGCGCTGCGGTCCGTCGCCGTGGTCGGGGCCCGGGCCTGTACCGAGTACGGGGCGCACATGGCCGCGACCCTGGGCGCCGCGCTCGCCGAGCACGGATGGGTCGTGGTGTCAGGAGGAGCGTACGGGGTCGACGGCGCCGCGCACCGGGGGGCGCTCGGTGCGGGAGGTGCCACCGTCGCGGTGCTCGCCTGCGGGGTGGACCAGGCCTACCCGCGCGGACACACCGAGTTGATCAACAGGATCGCGGAACAGGGTCTGGTCGTGGGGGAGTTGCCACCCGGTGAGCGTCCCTCGCCGAGCAGATTCGTCGTGCGGAACAGGGTGATCGCCGCGCTGACCAGGGGAACCGTCGTGGTCGAGGCGGCCCATCGCAGTGGGTCGCTGGTGACCGCGCGGGCGGCGCAGCGGCTCGGACGTCACACGATGGGAGTACCCACACCTCTTCCCGTGGGTACCGCTTCTTCGTCGATCCCCTTCCGCCTGCTGCTGGCCACCTAGTCACTCCTCGTGAGCTGCGCCCCGGACGCCCTCCACGGCCGTCCGGGGCGCTCTCGTACCTGGGGCGCCCCCTCGTGCCACAGGCCAGCTCTCAGCCCCTCCGAGGCCCCGCCAGAGCCCGGTGGGCCCACGCGAAAAGCCGGGGCCGACTGTCAGTCGCCGTCAGTACGATGTTCGTCACCTTCATGGCACTTGTGATCGGATGACCAGTGACCGACCTGCTCGCCCCACTTAGCGATGAGCACCTTCTTCTGCTCCGCACCATGGCCACCGAGTACCTGAGGTCCGGGCGGTGGCCGGTGTGGCATTTTGTCCGGGCGACGCTGAATCGTTCGGACCTGGATGCCGACCAACTGCTGGGGTCTCTGCCTCAGGTGGGTGACTTCCTGTTCAGCAAGGGCTACAGGCTGGCCTGGTGGGACGGCGGCCCGTCGGACGAAAGCAGGCCCGGCCTGACCATTGGGGCGGTGCACCACGTTCCCGAGCTGCTGCCGGTTATGGGACAGCCCTTCTTGCTCGTTCTGCGAAAGCTGGTTGAAATCCAGCGCAACCTGCCGCTCTCGCCGGACGAGATCACGACAGCGACCTACACGCCCGACGATATCCGGAAAGCGTTGCCCTCGATCAGCGACCAGTTCATGGCCAAGCTGCCCGACATCCTGAGTCACGAGCCTCCCACCTGGGGCGCGTTTCTCAAGGGGGGGCACGACTGGTCGTGGTGGCAACGACGGCTGAGCCGGGAGATCGCGCGCTACAAAGATGTAGACCTTCGGGACATCAGGTCGTACGTCCAGCGAGTTTCCGAGCTGATGGAACCGGAGCGTTCGTTCGGTAACGGCGGCATCCACATCGGCTCGTCTGGCGCTGCCTCTATTTTCGAGGCTCCGGCGGCGACGCTGCCCTTGGAACCATCTGCGGCTGTGGCTCAGGTGTACGTCAAGGAGTCACTGATCAAGGAACTGGAGGACAAGCAGAGCACGGCGCAGTGGGACCTCACGAAGCTGATCCGGCTCGTGCGTGAACTGAACAGCAACTTCGCAGCGGAGAACCCCTACGCTTGCCACGGGCTACTGAGGGCAATCCTCGACCACGTGGCCCCCGTATTCGGACAGAAGACCTTCGAGCAGGTGGCTAGCCAGCCACTTCAGGCGTGGACCAGGACCGACAAGGACTATCTGCGCAAGCTGCTGGACTTCAAGCCGCAGGGGCACGACGCCCTGCACCGCCACATCCGGAAGACGCCTGACCTGATCGACATGCACGACGTGCCATCAAGTGCCTGGCTGAACGCGTTCCTTCGGCTCGTGATCGACGCTCTGTGACAAGGTCTCCCGCCCCTTGAGGCGGGAGACCTCACGGCGTCTACGCGGCAGCGGGCGGCTCCTCGTCGTCCCCGGTGGCGGCCGTGGGGGGCGGCTGCTCCTCGGTCTCGTCCGGCTGCGGAGTTTCGTCGTTCTTCTTGGTCAGCCGTTCCCATGCCTCACGCGCCCGACGTGCGGACTCGAAGAGGTCGGGGAGTTGATCGAGCACGCCCTTCAAGACGTAGATCAACAAGGTGACCACGCCAGCGATGGCGAGAATGATGATGGCGATGGCAGTACCGTCCACCGATCCTGACCTTCCCTGTAGTGGGTCGGATCGGGTGCGCAGGCAGCCTCGATCCGAACCCTGCGGTTCGGACCGAGACACCCGCGCGGACGTGTGCGCAAATGTTCTCGGGTGGGCCCGTTCGTCGGCCCTCATCAACTCATGTCTGCAAGTCAGTATCTATCCGTCGGCAATGTACGTAGCTCACGTCAACAGAACACAGCCGTCGCAACGCACCGTGTTCAGCCAGCCCAATCCGACAGAATCCTGGACAGTCAATCTCCGGGGCAGCCAGGCCTGCCCCGCCAACCAGCTTAGCGGATGGCGGGGAAGTGCGTGAGAGGACGCAACTGAGCCCCACCCCGGTCGAGTTGGGGTGAGGCTCAGGGGCTGGTCGGGGGCGGTTGGTGAGGGGGCGTCACCTGGGGGAGCTGTAGCGATGGTGGGGGCAGGTGCAGCGGGGGACGAGCAAGATGCCCCGGCCGTGGGGGAGCGGTACGTCCTTGGTCTGGCGGCAGTCGGAGTGGAGCTTCGAGTAACCCGGCTGCTGGGCCAGCGCGCATTCCGCGGACATGGTCGAGGTGTCGTCGGCTTGCGCGCTCATGTGAAGTAGCCGTTGCTGCTGGCCGTGTTGAGGGCCCGGGTGCGTTCCCGCATGGCCGCGAGACGCTCGTCCTCGGTGGCGTCGCGGACGTTGGCCGGCTCGGCGTCCCATTCGCGCCCGCCGGTCACCGGCCGCAGTTGGAGGTAGGGCCCCTCGTGCCCCATGACGTAACCGAGCCGGTTTCGCGCGGTGTCCACAACGAGGGCGTCCTTCTGATGCTCCATCACCCGTGCTCCCCTCGTTGGAGGGCCCGTGCCAGACGTACGGCCACGTCCGCGCGCACACGTCCCAGCTCGACAAGCTTCAGGTCCGGGTTGGCGAAGTCGGCGCCCAGGGACGGAAGGACGATCCCGGCCCGGTCCAGTGCCGCCCGCAGAGTCTCGACTGCCTGGTGCGGGTCGGTGTCGGGTGCGTTGCGCCAGTCGGCTGTGTTCGTGGCCATGAACAGGACGCTAGGGAGGGCGGATTGGCCAGCGCGAGGCGAGTTGCGCGAAGTTGCTTGACGTCCAGACCGAGTTGCGGAAGGTTGCAGAATTAGACCGGCGGGACGGCACACGGAGTGCACGGACCTCGTTCAAGCTTTGGAGATCAGTCCTCTGACGAAAGGAACTGATCATGGCGCGTCGACTGCGCTTCAACGGCACGGGCAGTGGCGTCAACGGATGCCCTGCCGTACACGAGGACCTCGACTCGGGTGAGATCGTGGTGCACGGCCCGGCGCTCACCGACCCTGCGGACATCGGCCAGCTGCGGCACCTGAACGAGGGCGAAGTACCGATCGTCGTCCCGCGCGAACTGCTTGTCGACTTCGGCCCGAAGGAGGTCACCCGCGTGCCGGACATCATCGGACTGGACGAGTTCGACCGGCTGTTCACCCAGTTCAAGCACGTGGCCTGGCGGCTGGAGACGCGACGGCGGTACGCGTCCGACGAAGCCACCGACACCTACGCCCAGTTCGCCCGGGGTGAGGCCGTCGACTGGGACGGAGTCGACGCCGAGTGGTGCGCAGAACGTCGCGAACAGACCGCGCTGGGCAAGCGGTTCGAGCGCGTCCGCATCATCGACAACCCGCCGACTCCAGGCCAGCTCTATCTGCTCGACAACGCCAGGCGCAACAGCGGCGTGGGCGAGCACATCCTGAACCTGTGGCGGGCGGACGCCGAACCGCTCGGCCTGCCCGATGAGGACTTCTGGCTGTTCGACTCCCGCCTGGTCGCACTCCTGAACTTCGACGAGGCCGACAACCTGGTCAGCGTCGAGCTGATCACCGAGCCCGCCGAGGTGCTGCGGTACGCCCAGGCGCGAGACGCGGCGATGCACCACGCCGTCCCGTACGAACAGGTCGCGGCGCAGCTGACCGCGAAGGAGTAAGGCAGGTTGCTGACCGGTGAGCACGGACTACCAGCAGGCGCGCGAGGCGCTCGGCGTGCGGCTCCGCGAACTTCGCCTCTCGGCTCCAGGTGGCCGGCTCACGGGTCAGCAGCTCGCCCAGCGGTACGGGTGGAACAAATCCAAGGTCAGCAGGCTGGAGAACGGCAGGCAAACCCCCACCCCCGACGACCTGCGCAACTGGGCCGACGCCACCGGCCAGCCCGACGCCTTCGATGAACTGCTGGCCAGGCTGCGAGGGTTCGAGTCCCACATCCGCTCGTGGCGCAGACAGCTGGCCTCCGGGCACAAGCCCGTGCAGGACACCCACCTGACCGCCCACTCGGACGCCTCGGTGTTCCGGGGCTGGGAGTCCTCCATCATCTTCGGCATCCTCCAGACGCCGGACTACGCCCGGTCGATCTTCACCCGGTACGCCGAACTTCAGCGGTCACCGCGCGACACTGAGGAGGCCGTCCGCTCCCGCATCAAGCGGCAGGAAGCCCTGTACGACTCCTCCAAGCAGTTCCACCTCATCCTGTGGGAGGCCGCCCTGCGCGCCCTCATCTGCCCGCCCTCCGTCCTGGGCGCCCAGCTGGACCGCCTCTCGGGAGCCATCGGCCTGGACACGGTCGAGCTGGGTATCATCCCCCTCTCAGCGTCTCTGAAGATCCCTCCGGCCACCGCTTTCTGGATCTACGACGACCGTCAGGTGATCGTGGAGAACTGGCACGCCGAGCTGTGGGTCGACGACTCGGACAGCGTTGACACCTACCTCCGCGTCTTCGACACCCTGCGCGAGTCCGCCGTCTACGGCTCCGACGCCCACAACGTCATCAACTCGGCCAGGCGTGCCCTCAACCCCCGTTGAGGTCGAGCTTGGGCCGTTGTCGTCACCCAGCGCTACTCTGAATGAAGTTGGCGGCGTGTCAGATGGTGCGATCGGGGGTCGGTCATGGTGACTACTACAGACGACGGGGACGACCACCCCGAGGTTAGACCGGCCGAGAAAGACGCTTTTGCGCGTGCTCTTCTGTTGTCGAAGTGGCTTAAAACGTCGGGCACTTCGTACGCGTTGGAGCAAGTTGGGCAGGAGACGCTCAAGAGACTCATTGACATTGGCGGCGCCGCTCACACGGACCAGCAGGTGGTCCAGGCGGCGGGCGAGGTCAACAACGTCTTCATCTCGCACGGACCTGGCGTCGCTGTTACTCCGGAGCCTGCCGACCAGAAGCCGAGCCTCGCCGAGCGACGGCAAGAGTTTCACTTCGACGTTCTGAAGCTCAAGCTGAAGCACGCCCAGTGGATGCTTTCCTTCAGCGTCGTTGCCGTGGCGGCTGGTCTTGTAGCGATGCTCGTCGGCGTCGTCCTGGCGCTGGTCCGCACAGGCAGCCCCCAGGGTTACGTGACGGGTGCCTCAGGGCTGGTCGCCAGCCTGGGCGGTGGTGCGCTGCACCGATATGCGAAGCGTGCCATGGACGACTTGAACGATGCGGCCAAGCGCAACGAAGACATGATCGACGTGGATCGTCAGATCGAAGTGGCCACGACGCTCATCGACCGGGTCGACGACAAGGACCTCAGGGACCGCCTGAACTCGACAGCGGCCTTGAAGGCGCTAAAAATCCAACCTGACCCCGACACGATGCTCAACCGTCTGCTTCCGGGCGACCAGCCCAGGGGGATCGAGCCCGGCGAGCCCACCAACTGACCGCGAAGCCCCGGAGTTTGCCGCCCCGGGGCTTCCGCACGTTCACAGCACCTTGAGAGCCTTCAGCACCGCCAGGCACAGGGCGAGAGTGCCCCCGAAAGAGCCCCCGCCGTACAGGACAGCCTCACCAGCGGGTGAGCCGGGGGTGTGGCTCAGCCAGGCGGCTGCCATGCCGATGTTGACGGAGAAAGAGGCGCAGGCGAAGACGATCAATACCCTGACACCGAGAGAGAGATTCACGGCCCGAGTTACCTTTCCGGTGATCGGACCGGGTGTCAGACCTCAGCCCGACCACCACGTGACATACGTGTGGTCTTGCTGAGGCCCACCGACGTTTGGGGCTCATGGGGTTCGACCTGGCCAGGACCGCTGCGTAGCCGTGTGCTCCTGCAGTCGTGCGCTAAGCAGACTCTGGGCATAATTGCCCATAACCTGGAACGTCGGGTCCAGGCTCCGCTAACGCCGAATGGTTAAAGTTCCCCACAGAAACGAGGGGATGTCCCTAACTATACTGGACCCAGGCCCCGTTGGTGGGCTTCTGGGGGCCTCGTGCTGGCGGGTGCGGGCGGACCCCCGACGGGGCACGAGAGGCCGCCGGAGATCCTACGGAGGACCGGGACGACACCACCGCTGCCCGTGGGCGTCCGCACACTGGTGGGTCAGCTCCTCCGCTCCGGCCGGCATTCACCTCTCGTGGGTCTGCGTGACACTCCCCGTGACAGCCGCGGAGGGCGCCGAGGGGCCTCACCAGCGGTTTGTCACACTCCGTTAGCTTGCGGTGCACGCATGCTCTGAGCAGGGCTTGTGGCAAGTCGGCAGCCGATGTTCCACTGGATTCGTGCCCGGCGGCGTGGCTGTCGAGTCGGGCGAATCAGGTAGCAGCCAGGGCCAAGGCCACCGTTCAGCCCCCACCTGGGGCAGCTCTCCAGACTGTGGAGTCCCGGTGCCTGCCCTGAAGTTCTCCAAGGACGCGTTGCGTCGAATCCGCTCCGAACGCGGCCTGAGTCGCGATGACTTGGCCAGCGCCGTCCGCTGCCACGTCTCGACCGTCCGGCGCTGGGAGTACGGCGTGCGCGCCCCCAACACCCAGGCCGCCATGCTCACGGCCACCGTCCTTGGCTGCTCGGTCGACGACCTGTTCGAGGTCTCGGAGTGAGCGTCGACGCCCCCCAGCTCGAAGCCCCCGAGCCCGTAGACGCCAGCTGGGAAATAGCCGAGGGCCGTGACGCCGAACACCGGCGGCTCCTCATTCTGCTCTTCGGCTCCCGTGCGCCCAAGCAGCCCGAGCCCGGAAATGGGTGAACCCCCGGGCACCACCCCGGGGGTTCGAAACCAAACCACCTACCACGACGCGGGGAACAACCCGCTGAGCTACCAGCAACATGAAAACACGAGCTTGGAGGCTCATTTCCATGAAAGCACAGGCCTTGGCTGGCCAGCAATCTGGCGCATTTCTAGAACCAGTTACGCATCCGTTCGCGTACGCCCACCATCAATATCAGTCGCTCGGCTGGCCGGTGCTGGCGCTGCCTCGGGAGAAGAAGTGTGACCCGCCTTTCAGGTTCACTGGGAAATACGACCAGGTGGCCGGAGATAAGGAATTCAAGCGCTGGCTGAGCATCAACCCGCACGACTCCAGCAGTTTCGGCCCCAACGCCAACATAGGCCTCCGGATGCCCCGGGGTGTCGTTGGAATCGACGTCGACCACTACGGCGCCAAGCGTGGGGCCGAGCACTTGGCCGAACTGATCGCGCGAAACGGCTCGCTCCCGGACACCTTCAGGTCAACTCGCCGCGACCCGGCCAACCCGAGCGGCATCAGGTTCTACCGCGTCCCTGAGGACTGGATTGGTCGTGGGAAGTCCGGCGGGGACATCGACATCATTCAGCACCACCACCGCTACGCAGTGGCCTGGCCCTCGGTTGTACCGGAGTTCAAGGACGGCACCGGAGAGCTGTTCCAGTACGCCTGGTACGACCTCTTGGTGGCCGAGTGCGCCCCGCCTTCTGTGACGGATTTCCCGTTTCTCCCGCAGACGTGGCAGGACGACATCTCGATCAAGAACCGGAATTTCAAGGTGGCGGGAAGTGAATACCGGCCCGGCCTGTATTCCCCCAAGGCCCAGCCCGGCGAGTGGCTAAATCACCGCCTGGAACTTCCCGCCGACGACCCCTGCCGGTCGGACAACCCGTGGGTCAACGATGTGGCCTGGGGTAAGGCTCGTACTCCCATAACCCTCGACGAGGTGGTCGAGTGGGTAACGGGAGAAGACGCCAAGAGCGAGAACCCCTATTTCAAGCATGACCCGGAACAGTTCATGAAGACCGTGAATTCGGCTTACGAGGCGCGGATTCCGGAGTGGGAGGGCTACCAGAACGTGCTGGCGGCCAACGCGAACAAGAAGAAGGCGGTATCAGTGCAGCAGGTTCAGACCTCCCGCCAGCCCGCGATCCCCACTGAAGGGTTCGTACCCGAACCCGGAAAGCCCGTCAAAGTGGCCAGGGTGTGCGCCGGGGACTTGTGGTCTGTCGGCTCTGACACCACCCTCCGCGCGTGGCGTGGCCAGTGGATGGAATGGGGAGGATCCGACTGGCGTGAGGTCGAGACCCAGACCGTCAAGAAGAAGCTTCAGGACCGCCTCGAAGACGCCAAGTTCGTGAAGCGGGGGGAAAGGGATGATGATGACCAGGTCCTCGACTGGGATCCTAATTCAGCAAAAATCAACGACGTTGTCAGTGCCCTGAAGAACATCACCCTTCTCAGCGCCGACACCGAGACCAACTCGTGGCTCGACGGCAGGGAGGCCTGCCGTATGGTCGCGTTCCAGAACGGTCTTCTGGACATCGAGACCCGCAAGCTGTACCCGGCGAGCGCCTCCTACTTCAACACCACCTCGCTGCCGTACGACTACGCCGAGACGGACACCCCGCCGGTCGAGTGGCTGAGGTTCCTGGCCAGCGTGTGGCCTCAGGACCAGCAGGCTGTGGAAGCTCTGCAAGAGTGGTTCGGGTACGTCCTGTCAGGTCAGACCGACCTCCAGAAGGCCCTGATGCTGATCGGACCGCCCCGGTCCGGCAAGGGAACCATCGCCACCGTTCTGTCGGCTCTCCTGGGCCAGCGCAACGTCCTGGGCGTTGGGATGTCGTCCTTCACCAGTGAGTTCGGGCTTCAGGAGATCGTCGGCAAGTCGCTGACCATAATCGGTGACGGCCGAGCCCCCTCCCGTGACCGGGAGATGGTCGTGGAGAAGATCTTGAACATCGTCGGCGAAGACGCCATGACGATCAATCGTAAGTACCGCAGCCCCTACAACGGGCGCCTGGCCACCCGGCTGATGCTGCTGTCCAACGAGGTCCCCCAGCTCTCGGACCCGTCGGGGGCCCTGGCCAGCCGGTTCATCGTCCTGTCGTTCACCGAGTCGTTTCTGAACCGCGAGGACCTTGGTCTCTCCGGCCGTCTCCTCAAGGAGATCCCGGCCATCCTGCGCTGGTCGCTCGACGGACTGGAGCGCCTCAATGTTCGAGGCCGATTCGTCGAGCCTGGGTCGTCTGAGGACACCCGGGACGAGCTGGACACGGTGACCGCCCAGATCAAGTCGTTCATCCGTGACCGGTGCGAACTCGGGCCCGGCAAGCACGTGGTCATTGAGGACCTGTTCGCCGAGTACAAGGCGTGGTGCACCAACCGGGGCTACAGGGCTGGCAGCATCGACACCATGGGCAGCCAGATCATGGCGACCAACCGAGGCAAGATCAAGAAAAGGCGTCTCACCATAAAGGGGCGACGTATCAACTGCTACGACGGTCTCGGGTTCAAGGGCGCTAAGTCGGAGTAATTCCGCAGAGATGAACAACCTGGGCCCCCTCCAATGACCTGGAGGGGGCCCAGTCATACCTGGCTGTCATAGGTGTGACAGCTTGCGAGTCGGAAAAGCGTGGCCTGTCAGAGCCATAGAGAGTAAACCGCGTCGTCACACCTGTCATACCTGTCATACTTCTTGCACATTGTGCTTTCCGCTGCGCGTACTAACACTGCACGAATTACTGCATGAGGACTTCCGGGCTCTCCCGTGTGCAAGACGCCTACAAGAAGTATGACAGGTATGACAGGTATGACGCACGTTTTCCTGACCGGCCAGGCTATCGCGGAGCGCAAGTAAGACCAGGTATGACATAGGTGTGACAGCCAGGTATGACAGGTGTGACAGCTCCCTAAGCCTCTGCTCGAAAACACCAATTACGGCAAGCCCAAGCCGAGTGTTCTTCTGGGGGCGCACTTCCGGCAGAAGAAACGAACGGGACGCCAGTGACCTTGCAATTCGACCACGAGACGGCCCAACGGCTGAGGCTGGCCAGCGCCCTCACGCCCACACAGCTTGCCCGCCGTGTGGACAAGTCCAGCAACACCATCTGGTTGTGGGAGACCGGCCAGCGGAAACCGCCCCTCGAAGCAATCGGGAAGCTGGCCAGAGCCCTGGACGTGCCTTACGCCCGGCTGATTCACGAGACGCCCGACGTCCCCCGACCAAGGAGGGCGTCACGACACTGCGCGACCAGGCGCCCACCCCGACCCGGTGACCGTGCGCCGGCACCTGACCCAACTCACCTTGAGGAGACGTGAGCGCAGTGAACGACGAGAGGTCGATCGGGGGCGTGCCCCTGCTGTACGGCTTCACCACGCTGAACGCGATGGAGGTGGCCGTGTGGTGCAAGCACTGCCTCGCCTGGCACCACCACAGGCTGGTCGGGCCTCCGAACGTCCTGAGCTACTACGAGGCGCACTGCTACGCGCGCCCCAACTGGCACGACAGGGGCTACTGGATCGAACCCACCAGCACCCGCATGGCCGAGGTGTTCAAGGAGTCCAAGCGTGCGAGGGTGTGGGAGGCCCGGCGGCTGGCCGCAGGGAAGACCCACCCGTCCATCCGGCGGAAGCAGGCGGCCCCCGAGCCCCAGCCCCTGCCCAGGCCCCCGGAGAAGCCCACGAAGACCCCACGGAAGCCCCGCAGGAAGGCGTACGGCCCCCGGTGGCCCACCACGTACCCGCAGGTCCCGGAAGAGCCCGAGGAGGCGTGAGCCACCGGCCGTCAGTGTCAGGTGCTCAGTCAGTGCCTTGCGGTAGCGCCGAGTCGTCGTCTCCGTCTGGCGACGGCATCGAGGCAATGGCAGTAGCGAGCGCCTGCAATGCTTCCTCGGGACGGGTCTGAATCTCGGGGTACCTGGTCAAGGCGTGCATTTCGAGCTGCGTCAGGTTGCGGACCAGCACGATCTGGCGCCCATCGACCACGTACTTGACCAGGAAAACGGACCCCACCTGGATGCAGACCCGCTCAGTCCCTTCGAGCGCAGTGAGCAAGTTTGAGACGGCTTGGCTCTCTTTGTTGTTCACCTCGGCTTGACGAAGTTCGAGCTGGGCCAGTTCAAGCCCCCGCTCTATTTTTATGAGTCGGCTCTTCACTTCATCTATCCCCGTCTGGGCGACCGCACGGGACCTTCTGAAGATGGAACCTCGTCGAACTTCGGGCTTTCCGACCTCTTTATAGCCCATGGCTTGAACCAGTTCCTGGACGCCTTCCAGGACCGCCGAGATCTCGGTCTCGTCATCGGATCCGATGTACACCGAAACCGGAATTACCTCGCTGGCGGTACCAGTTTCGTCGCCACCGGACTGGGGTAGTTGCAGTCCACTCACCGTCTCGGCGAATGCAAGGAATCCGCCGCCCCTCAGTGGTACTACGCGTTCGGCGTGATACGGGTCTACTGCCCTTTCGACCTGGTAGGGGGAAAAATCCACGTGGAAATATCGCTCTTCCAGTTGCGCACGATACTTGTTAAGGCGAAGCTCAATCTCGCCGAGTGACGCTCGAAGGTCCTCCGCGACCGCTGGGGAAAGTTTGACCTGTTTACTTGACAGGACTTCATGGATTCGGTAGGCCGACTGTGAGAGGCGGCTAACCAGTTCATGCAAAGATTCCATGGCGTGACCTTAGCGGCGTTGTCACTTGATCACATCTGCTTGACCAAGATGTTGCGCGCGGATGAGAGTCGGGACAGTTGAGGTCAAGATCGGAAGGCTGACCCACCTTCGAACCCACCGCCCTACTGGGTGTCCAGTGTGGCGCGTGGTTCTAGTGTGGCGCTGTGGCCGGTTGGTGAGCGTGGGGCCAACGATTGCAGCGGCTTATGCAGACATGCTTTTCTTGCCTCCGGCGCAATGGAGATTGCGTCCGTTCGGGAGGGAAGGACATGAGCACACCGCCGCAACCAATTCAAGTAAGAGCTGGGCGAGGACCGGCAAAGTCTACGTTCACATTCGACGGCCAGTGGCTGACGATCGAACACTCAGCATTCACCGGATTTCCCGGCCAGCGCCGCATCAACGTCGCGCAGATCAGCGAGGTCCATTTCAAGGCACCGCGCCCCTACCTGACCAACGGGTGGCTGGGGGTGGTCATCGTCGGCGACACCAACAACCACCCGGTCCGGGGCAACAGGGACGCCGTCAAGTCGCCCAACTACTGCGTTTTCACGCCCAAGCAGCAGGTCGACGTCGAACGGCTGCGTGACGTCCTCCTCGCAGCCATCGCCAGCCGTTACCAGGCGCCGCCGCAGGTCTGAGCCACTCCTCACCAAACCAAGGCCCGTCCCTTTCGAGGGGCGGGCCTATTTGCGTTGAGCTGCGCCCTGACGAGCGCCAGTCCGTGGGGAATTATGGCAAGTCCCGTCTGCCTGTTTGGATACCTCCTAGGAGGATTCCGATGTGATCGGTCAAGAAATAAAGCGGCTGCGGACAGAACGCCGAATGACGCAGCGCCAGCTAGCCCGAGCCATCGACGTCGCCGAATTGGCCGTCTACCGGTGGGAGCGAGGTCTTCGGCAACCCAGAATCGCCAACCTTCAGCGCCTCGCCGGGGCATTCGATGTCCCGATCGCCGCTCTGTTCGGTGACACCGCCGACATTTGAGCAATGAGCATGCAACAGACATACCCACTCGATTCGAGGTTGTGTGACCAAGTCGAAGTCTTTCAAGAACCGGGCTGCCGCCATCCAGAAGGCAGCCCGCCGAGCCCTCCTGACCTGCCCTCTGGGTTGTGGTCGTGGAAAGCCCGGACACAACTACTGCACCGACTGTGGTGCCGCGCTCCCCGCCGCGACCATGAAGTCCCGTGCCCCCGAGCCCTTCACGGTCTTCGACCAGTACGCGGCTGACCCTGTCGAACGTGAGCTGGCCTTCAAGGCGACCTACGGCCCCTTCCTCAAGAAGGCGCGGGGCTGACCGTGTTCGGACTCGTCACCCAGCAGGCCCGCGAAGCCCACAAGTCGAGCGGCCCCCGACCGGTGGTCGGAGAAGGTCCCATCACCCACTCGCTCACCACACACGGCGCCCCCGTGGCTCAGCGGCCGGTGGCCCTGACCGCCCTGCACACCGCCCAGCCGGACCCTCAGGCCGGTGGCCTGGCCAGCTCGGTGCGCGCCAACCCGGGTTCCGCCGACGTCCAGCACCTCGACCTGCGCCACGGCGCGGGACCCGGCCACTTCAGCGTCGACCCCAGCCGGCCAACGTTCCACACCGCCCCGACCGGAGCCCGCCCATGACCGCCGTCGCCCCTCTCGACCACCTTCCCGAGGCCCTCCGCGCCCAGCTCGTCGCACTCTTGCAGTCGGACGACATGGAAGCCCTCAAGTTCCGTGCCGAGGCCATCCGCCTCCAGGGTGAGGCGTCCAAGCTCCTCGACCAGGCCGACCGTCTTGAGTTCGCCGCCACGCTCAGGGCAGGTGCCGCTGAGCTTGAGCCACCCCTCGCTGACGCCAACGCCGAGATCACCCGCCTTGTCGCGGCCGTAGCTGCGGCGGTCCAGGCCGAGCGTTCAGCCGACGACCGTTCCCGGGCAGCCGCTGACAACTCCCGCCTGGCCGCTGACGCCGAACGCCGAGCAGCCCGCGACCACGCCGACCCGGCCACCCAGACCGACCTTCTCGTCCGGGCCCGTGCCGCCTCCGACGTGGCAGCCCGCGCCCAGGCTGCCGCTGAGGGTGCCACCGCCCATCTCCGCTCCGTCGAACAGCAGCTGTCGGCCGCGAGGCAGGCCGCCGAGAAGGCCGAAGAACGCCTCCGGCTCGCTGGCCAGCTGGTCGACAACCCGCCTGCCGCACCCGCTTCAGCCTGGACGCTCGCCCTCGACGGCGTCCGCCGCCTGCTGATGGGCGACCAGCTGACCGACTCTGACCGTGACCTCGTGGCCCTCTTCGTCCGGAACGCGGCTCTGAACCTGGGCCTCGACCGTGAGTTCGCCCGTGCGGCTCTCGCTCAGCGTGACCGTGAAGTCGAGGCGAAGGCCAGCTCGATGTTCCTGCCCAAGCCCGGTCACCCGCTGCGTCCGGCCAACCCTGGCGCCACCTTCGTGCCCGTGCTTCCCGCCCCGGGCCGCTGAGCAGTCACCTCCACCACCAGCCACAGGGACCAGATCAGCCATGCCATTTCTCGTCGGATTCAAAACGCCGCAGGACTACGGCGCGGTCGGCGATGGCGTCAACGATGACACCACTGCCATCCAGGCAGCGATCAATTCATTGCCCTCCGGCGGCGGCACCATCTTCTTCCCCTCAGGTACGTACAACCTGACGTCTGCACTGACCATCACGTCAGACATTTCCCTCCGTGGGCAGGGAGCCCAGTCCTCGATCCTGCATCAGACGTCAACCACCGCCCACGGTGTGTATGCCCTGACCGCCCGTCGGATGAGTTTCGCTGATCTTCAACTCACCGGGCCTGGCTCGGGGGTGGGGACAGGCACCGGCATTTACCTGGACACGACTGGTTCTGCCGTGGCGCAGTGCCAGTTCAACAATGTCATGGTGCAACAGTTCGGTGTGGACGGCATTTATGTCAATACACCTATTGCCACGGTGTTCAGTAACGTCCGCTCGCAGAATCACGGCCAGCATGGCTTCCACTTCCTCGGTGGAACTTCGGTCGACATGAACGCCTGCTACGCGGCTGGTGTTACAGATGCGGGCTACTACTTCGACACCATGACGTACTGCGCGCTGACCGGGTGCGCCGCCGACTCCAACGGAACTGGCTACTGGGTCCAGGGAGGCGGAAATGTCGCTCTCGTCGGTTGTGGTTGTGAAAGCTCGCTCACCAACAACGCAACGTACAACGGGTACAGTTACGTTGCTCACGGTGGCACACAGATAGCTCTCTACGACTGCTACTCCCGGGCGAACCCGTCTATCGCCTACTGGTTCACCTCGGGCACGACGCTCGGTCTCGTGCAGACGTGCCGGGAGTCCAGCCCCGTGGGCGGTGCCACGGCGTCCGTGCAGGTAGACAGTGGGTGCACCGTAACCGTGATGAACCCGTCCACGGTTACAGCTACCAACTATGCGACTGGAACGACGAGCCTCTTCGCTACCAACGGCGTTCAGACTTTTGGTCCCGGAACTACCTCGATCCGCGTCAGCCGGGGCACGACGAGCAACTTCGGAAGCGTCATTCTCAGCACGAATGCCGTGGACGAGTGGGGCGTTCAGATGGTGAACGACTCCACGAATGACTTGCACATCAAGGATGTGCTGAACGGGATCAACGCGCTGATCTTGGAGCAGCATGCCGCTGCCGCCAATGTCCAGATCGGTAACACGAAGGCATTCGGTGGTGGAGTCGGGGTCGTCGGCCTGGTGAACGCCAGCACCGCGCCGAGCACCACGATCAGCGGGGGCCTCGCGTTCTACAGCACCGGCGGCCAGCTGGCGCAGGCCAACAGCCAGGGTCTCGCTCAGGTGCTGGGCGGCGTGGTCCAGGCTCAGACGTCCACGATCACGGTGGCCAACACCACGAGCCCGACTGCGCTTACCAGCTTCACTTTCCCGGCGAACGATGTTGCCGCGGGTACGGTCTACCGACTGACCGGATACGGCGTCTACTCCACAACCGGCACTCCCACGCTTCAGTTCGTCCTGTACTGGGGCGGCACTGCTGGAGTGGCCCTGGCCACGATCCCCGCCATCACCACGGCCACGCTGACCAGCGCGCCGTTCTGGTACGACGCCGAGGTCACGTTCCGTTCGACGACCAGCGCTTTCGGGGCTCTGCGGCTCGAACTGGCCACGTCCACCACGACGGACGCCACCTCGACCTACGTCAACACACCCAGCGCCTCCACGACCGTCGCGTCGAACGCCACCAAGGCCCTCACGGTCGGCGTCACCTGGGGCACGGCCAGCAGCTCGAACACGATCAGCCTGCTCGGCGGCCATGTGGAACGCATCGCCTGACGCGTATCAGTCAGTGCCGGCCAAACTTCAGGAGACCCTGATGACCACCACCCTTGCTGACCACCTGGCCCAGGCCGACAGCTGGGTCCTGGGCGCCGAGCACGACGTCCGGGAGTTCGAGAAGCAGCTGACCGAGGCTGAACGCCACCTGGCCACGACCGCTGGCCAGTACAACGCAGCGACCGCGAACATACGCGCCATCATCGGCAGCGGACCTGACTCCGTCACCTTCCGCGGTGACCTCGACCGCCAGGTTGCCGCCTACCAGGCAGCCACCGAGGCCCGAGCGGTCAAGGCAACCCTCCAGGCTGGTCGGCAGGTCATCGACACGCTCAAGGCGAAGCTGGCCAACCGCCGGACCGACCTCATCCAGGCCCAGGCCCTGCGCCAGCGCATCCAACTCGCCATGCAGGCAGACGAGTTGCCCACAGCTGTGGACGAACTTGAGGCGCTCCTGGAACTGGGGCCCCAGTGACCTTCAACCCCTCGCGGCAGGCCGCGCGCAACGGCTTCCCCGGCGATCTCGACACCACCAACCACGCCGCCCAGATGAACCAGTTCCTGGGCACGCCGGAGATGATCTGCGTCTATCCGGGTGCACAGGTGCTGACCCCGAACGGCACAACGTTCAGCTGGACCGACAGCGCCAGCCTCAGCGACTACGACCAGCCTTTCGTTCTGTCCGGTACGACGGTTGGCAGGGTCACCGTTCCGGTCCAGGTTCAGGGTGCCGGCTCAGACCTTACGGTCAGCCTGTGTCCCGACGCTGCGGGTGCCCCAGACCTGTCCAGCCCGCTGGCAAGAACTGTCGTACCCGCTGCGTGGCTCCAGAACCTCGGAGTCGGTGGCCAACTGGCCTCACCCCAGTTCGCCAGTCTGCAGTTCACCGGCTCCACCGCTTCAGGGTGGCTGGTCCCGGCAGGCTCGCCGACAGCCAATGCGACCGCCCCCTCGACGGTGACCTCGGGCAGCTTCACCGTCCTGCTCGGTGGTGATGCCAACAGCGTGGACACGGCCGTCAGTAACGTGGCCATCTGCCAGTTCGACGGCTCGGCCCTTGGCCTCCCGAAGGCTGGCCCACCGCTTCCGCAGGGTGTCGTCACCGGGGGAGCGCTGGCCACCTCCGACACCATCGTCTCGGCCGGAGGGTCCACGAAGCTCAGCAGCGGCACGGCGCTGAACGCCGTCTACTGCGCGAGCTGGGACCCGAACACCGGTACCGTCGGCACCTGGAGCAACCAGACGTCGTTGCCGGGCACCGTGGTCCAGCCTGCGACCGCTTCCTACGACGGCACGATGTACGTCATCGGCGGGTTCACCGACTCCTCGTCGGCCACGGCCCTCAGCAGCGTCTACTTCACGAAGGTCTCGAACGGCTCCGTCAACACTTGGTCCTCGGCAACACCGCTACCGGTCGCACGCGGCAACATGTTCGCCGCAGCGGTCAACGGCTGGCTCATCGTGACCGGTGGCATCAATGCCTCCGTCACAGTCAGCGGTACGACCTACTTCGCCAAGATCGCCGGTGACGGTTCGCTCGGTCCCTGGTACGTGGGTCCGACCCTGCCTGTGCCGGTCTACGCCAGCAACTCTCAGGCCCTCGTGGTCGGCGACTTCGTGGTTGTGGTCAGCGGCACCGACGCCAGCTCCGACCAGACGTCCACCATCCAGGTTCTTCCGGTCTCCGCTGAGTTCGGGCCTGCGAGCGCCTGGCGGGTCACGAACGATCCCAACATCGCCAACACCTACTTCGCCGCTGGCTTCAGCTTCGACGAGCTGGGCAACGGGGCCATCGCCGTAACCGACATCCTGAACAGCCGCTGCTACGTCTACGCCATGGTGCCGGTCTCACTGGTCTCGGTGCCGGTCCCGGCTACCGGTCTCACCAACGGGGCGATCTACCACGTGGTGCTGCATCAGCACCCGACCCAGGTGCCGACTGTCGATTTCCTTGAGTTCGGCGCTGGCGTCGGCGGCCTCGCCACCAACTTCCAGTCTCGTGCCGTGGGCTCGTCCGGCGCTTGGTCCGCCGACTCCTCCAGGTCGCTCCTGATGTCGGTCCACGACCAGACCGTCGGAGGCCAGCAGCCGCTGCACACCTGGGAAGACCCTGGCAGCGACAACCTTGCGGCAGCGGTCTCCACCTTCCTGTGGGACTACCGGGGCGAGCTTCTCGGCTATGTGCAGGGCATCGCCTTCCCCAACGAAGCGCAGAACTCCAACTCCACGTTCGTCAGCGGCACTTCACCGTGGACCGCTACGAACTGCACCCTGACGCAGTCCAGCGCGCAGACCCACGGCGGCTTCACGGAGTCCGGTCTGATCACCCCGAATGGCACGTCGGCCATCGTCTACGCCCAGTCCGAGCTGATCCGCGTCACCCCCGGCAGCTGGTACCAGGCGCAGGGCTGGCTCTACTCGGCAACAGGCTGGTCGGACGTCTCCCTCAGCGTCAGCTGGTTCGACGCCAACCAGACTCTCATCTCGACCTCCGGCAACACCGTGTCGCTCACAGCGGCCACGTGGACGCAGCAGATCAACAACTTTCAGGCGCCCTCGGGAGCTGCCTACGCCGCCCTAGCCCCGACTGAGGGCAGTACGCCCGGGGCGACGGCCCTGCTCTACCTCTCGAACATCACCCTGACCGACATGGACGGCGGCACGCTCGCGAGCGTCGCGCGGGTTGACTACGGCTTCGCGCCGGGGGCTCCGGTCGGCATCACCCAGCTCAACTGACCAAAGACCAGCCGCAGCCTTAATTCCGGGGTTGCGGCTGGTCTGTATTTGAGTCTGGCTCCCCGCATTGAGGCGCTAATTGCGCACAATTTTATCGGCATGTTTTTCTGAGAATTCCGAAGACGGAATTAGACAGGAAGTGTGCCGGTGAAGATATTCAGCCCGGAAAATCTGAAGAAGGCCCGCGCGGAGGCTGGTCTCACTCAGTTCGCGCTCGCCACCAGGTCGGGAGTCCCGCAAGCCAAGATCAGTCAGTTCGAAAACGGACACGTCAGCCCGTCACTCACCAAGGCGGCGGCTCTGGCTGGAGCCCTCGGGCTGCTTGTGGACGACCTCCTTCACGACGCCGACTGACGAGCCGAAAAGGACCGCCACCATGACCACCACCACCGAAGAAACCCCTGCCCTGCCGCTTTCCGACCTTGTCGAGGTGCGGGACCGGCTGAACGACATTGAAGCCAAACTGGCGCGAGAGGAGGCCCCGGAGAATGAGCGCGACTGAGGAATGGAAGCAGATTCCGGGGTTCCTGGAGGAAGCCAGCAGCCTTGGCCGCGTCCGGCTGGGGCCGAGCGTCCTGCGCCCGTTCGGCGCGCGCTACGCCACCGTACGGGTGACGACCGACGAGGGCCATGCGCGGCTCATGAAGGTGCACGAGGCTGTACTGCGGGCCTTCCGCGGGCCACGGCCCGACGGCCTCGTGGCTTCGCACCTGAACTGCGACCCGGACGACAACCGCCCGGTGAACCTCAAGTGGGAGACCCCGGCGGAGAACGTCCGCAGGTGCGTGGCGAACGGTTGCTACACGAACCGGGCGGCCCGCAGCCGAGAGAACCAGCGCAAGCGGCTGGAGGCCCTGGCCGCATGAACAGAGCAGAACAGCTCATCCTGGGTGCCGCCGGGGTGGTGACGCTCGCCATCACGGTGGGTGCGTTCACGCTGTCGTACGAGCACCTGGCCTGGGTCGCAGGCGAGCACGGCCTGGGGGGCTCGCCGGTCCGCCAGTGGATGTGGCCAGGCTGCCTGGACGCGTTCGTGATCGCTGGCGAGCTGCTCATGCTGCGGGCGTCGCTCGTCCACCAGGTCGACTGGTGGGCGGTGGGGCTCGTGGGCGTTGGCTCGGGCGGCTCGATCGCCCTCAACGTCGCCGGGGTCGGGGCTGACGCTCAGGCGCTGGATTACGTGGTCGCCGCTGTGCCGCCGGTCGCCGCGTTGCTCGCCTTCGGTGCGCTCGCTCGTCAGGTACACAGCTACCTGTCCGGACAGGCGGACGAGGAGGCGCCATCCGCTCTCGCCCCTCAGAGCGAAGAGCCCGCGCCTCCGGCCGAGAGACCCAGGAAGCCCGCGAAGGTGGCGCCTGTAACGCCTCTCGTCCCAACCGCCAGCACGGAGACCACCGTGTCTGTCCTGCTGGCGAGCGAGCCACCCGAGTGGGCGAGTCTCTCCCTGCGAGAGGCCGTGGCGAGAGCCGACGTGATCATCCCCGGCCAGACCGCCAGCACTCTCGCTGCGGCTCTCTCCCAGGTCGGCGTGACAGCCACCCCCGGCAGCATCCGCAGCACTCGCTCCGCGCTACGCCGACAGAAGGAGAAGGCATCGTGAGCATCCCCTACCGCTACGTCAGGGGTGCGGCCACAGGGCGAGATGACACGTGCGCCCTGTGCTCCTGCCGGAGCACCGCCCTGGTCGTCGACCACTGCCACACGCACGGCCTGTCTCGGGGACTGGTGTGCGGCGGGTGTAACAACCGTCTCGGCAGGCTGGACAGCGGCGCCGTGGTGCCCGCTCCCAGAGAGGCGTTCTATCTCGCCAACTGCCCGGAGTGCAGGCGGACCGAGAGCCTGGATTCCCCGGACGCTCACGCGCTGCGCATCGGCGCGGTGGCTCTCGTCATCGCGGCACGACTGGCTCTCACCCCGCGTCAGGCGGGGGCTCTCGCCCTCTCGTTGTTGCAGGAGAGCGAGAGCGTCTCATCCGAGAGTGAGAGCACCGACGCACCGCCAGCCCGAGGCGAGAGGGGTCCTCAGAGGGACGAGAGCGCGCCCACTCTCGCGGGACTGGCCAGGGGGCTCATGGCGTCCGGCGCCAGTAACCGAGAGGCAGTCGCTCGGATCATCGAGCAACTTCCGGCAGCCAAGCCGGGCTCAGTCAAGGCGGCGGTCCGTCGTGAACGTCGGCTGCTGGCCGGCTCGACAACCTGACCCCCTCGCCCCAGCCGATGACCTCAAGCCGGGGTCGTCGGCTGGGGCCGTCCTCGTGGAGGAAGCCCCGTCGTGAAGTCGTGCAAGCGCGGCCACCTCAAGACGCCCGAGAACGTCACCACCAGGGGCGACTGCAAGGAGTGCGCGAGGGAGCGAAGCGCCAGGTCGTACGCCGAGAACCGCGAAAAGGTCATCGCACGGTCCAGGGCCCACCTGGCGGCCAACCCCGAGAGGGCAGCTGCGAACAACGCCTGGTGGCGCGCGGTCAATGCGAACTGGGTCGAGGCGTATGGCAGGCAGTACCGGACCGACCTGAGGGCGGGGGCTGTTCAGGCGTACACGTGCGGGGCGTGTGCGTGCTGCGGTGAGACCACCGCCGAGTTCCTGACGGTTGGTCGCGTGGTCTCTCGCCTCGGGCGAGAACCACAAGGGCCCAGCGGCGGCCAGCCCCTGTTCCGGTGGCTGCGGGAGCAGGGATACCCGCCAGGCTTCGAGACGTTGTGCACGTCCTGCAACGAGAGCCGACGCCTGCACGAGGGCTCGTGTCCCCACCGAGGACCGGTCAAGGAGCCGACCGGTGCGAAGCAGCGGAACACGTGCAAGCTCAAGGCGGAAGCGCTGGCCGGGTACGGCGGCGAGTGCGGTTGCTGCGGCGAGACCGAGCCGACGTTCCTGTGCTTCAGCCGCGCGTGCGCCCACGGTCACCTGGCCAGGTCCGGCGCCAACCTGCACCGGTGGCTCAGACAGGAGGGCTGGCCCGCCTGCTACCGGGTGCTGTGCTTCAACTGCGCCTACGTGCGGTTCGGTCCTGGGCGTTCGGTGTGCCCGCACCAACGACTTTCCTAGAACGCAAGCATCTCTCACGTGCGCGCGATCTCTTTTTCCGGAAACGCAAGTCATTTCCGGGCCGACGGAACTTCTCACCCGGGACTGAACCGGCGCCACTTCCGGTTTGCTTTCTTGTATTTGTCGGCCCCTTGTATTCTGCACCGGGTGTAGGGTACACAAGGCTAAATAGATCGTTGTAATAATCAAGGGTATTTGGTCAAAGCCGCCCGGCAGTGGCTGGAGCGTGTGCGGTAAAGGTGAAGTCAGCTCAAACTCGACCCCATTCGAATAATTGTGTCGAATGCAATCCGGATGATTTAATTTTCCTAGAACGCAAAAAGGGAAAATCCGGAGGTCGGAAATGGGCGAGAACAACACCGCTGAGGCAAACCACTGCGAGTGCAGCCGATACAGCGTGCTGGTAAATCTCCGCGAGGACGGTGCCGGTGACCTGGAGTACGACGAGGAACTCACCACGGGTTGCGGCGCTACGGCCAGGAAGCTGTTCGCCCAGGGGCACGACGCCAAGCTGAAGTCGTTCCTGATCAAGGCGGGTGCGGCTGGCCATGAGGTGCGTCGTGACGATGGGGCTGTGGTCTCGGTCGCAGACGCTGCGACCCACGCCGCCCGCTACACCTTCGGCCACCTGATCGTCGCCGGAATCCAGCGTGCCGAGACCCGTGCCGCTGTGAAGGCCGAGCGCCAGGACAGGAAGGCCGCTGCTCGCCAGGAGACGCAGACCCGCAGGGCTGCTCGGGAGGCCCGCCGAGCCGCTAAGCCGAAGGTCGTGAAGGGCAAGGTCGGCCGCTGGTCCTACCTCGGGCAGGTCGTCGACGGCCAGTTCATCTACCGCGATGCGAAGGGCAACGAGAAGACCACGACGAAATTCCAGCTCGCCTGAATTTCGGGTTCTGCTGACCGACACACGAGAGCCCGCCCTGGGGGTGCGACCCCGGGGCGGGCGTCACCGGCCAACCACCAACCAGGAAGTGAAACCGGCTCATGACCAACTCAAGCACAACCACCGTACGTGCAGCCATCTATGCACGGGTCGCCACCGTCGCAGGGCAGGCTGACGGCCTCAGGGAGCAGGAAGACGCGTGCCGTGAGTACGCGCAGGCCCAGGGCTGGACAGTCGCTGACGTCTACCAGGACCAGGGCGTCAGCGGCATGCACACCGCACGTCCGGGCTTCGCGCGGCTCCTCGAAGACGCTGACGCTGGCCACGTTGACACGGTGCTCGTGTACCGGTTCGACCGCCTGGCGCGGACCATCGGCGTGTTCTTCAGCCTCCTCGACGCCCTCCGTGTGCGGCACATCACCATCACGTCGGTGACCCAAAAGGTGACTGCGCGCTGATCACGCCCCGGGGGAGAGCCACGATCTCTCCCCTGGGCTTCGTCGTATTACTTCAACGGAAGGAAGCAACCGGCGTGACCAGCACAACCATTGCTTCGGCGTCGGACGTCGTACGCCGAGCCACCGCCCCGAGGCCGGTCCTGCGCGTGGCGGTCTACGCCCGTGTCTCGACCCAGGAGCAGACACGTGGTTACGGCATCGACGCCCAGCTCGATGGCTGCAACGAGTTCGTCAGTCACAGGGGCTGGGTCGTCCACGACATCTATAAGGACGAGGGCGTCTCAGGGTCCCTGACCAGCCGGCCCCAGCTCAACCGTCTGCTGGCTGATGCCAAGGCGGGGAAGTTCGACGTCGTCTTGGTGCACAAGTTCAACCGCATCGGCAGGGTCGGCAAAGCGTTCTGGGGCGTCATCTGGGCGCTCGAAGAGCTGGAGGTCGGCTTCATCTCTGTGACTCAGGAGATCGTGGACACAACCACGCCCACCGGTCTGGCACAGCTCCAGATGTACGCGATGTTCGCTGAGATGGACTACAACTCGATCCGCGACCAGTTCCAGGACGGCATCCAGGCGAAGGCCGTACGGGGCGGCTGGCCGGGTGGTGAGCCCCCGTACGGCTACCGGATCGAGGGCAAGTGCCAGAAAGGCTCGTACCTCGTCCAGGACGAGCGCGAGGCCAGGGTCCTGCGTCTGATGTGGCGGATGGCCGTGCGGCTGGCCAGGGGGACCCGCGATATCGCATCACGGCTAAACGCGATGGGGGTTTGCACGAGGTCGGGCAGGCCTTGGTCCCACTCCAACGTGCGCGGCAAGCTCGTGTCGGACTCGACGCTCAAGGCCATCACGACCTTCCGCAATCCGGGCCGAGTCAATGCCGGGCACGGCGTGAAGCTCAGCAAGGACGGCAGTGCCAAGCACGGGGAGACGGTTGTCATCCACCTCGCCCCGATCTTCACCCCTGAGGAGGTTGCCGCCCTCAGACGCGCAATGAAGCGCCTGGGCAACACCAACCCCAGGTCGAAGCCGTATGGCTACCCGCTCTCGAAGCGCCTGTTCAACGAACACACCGGCTGCGGGTCTCACTACGTCGGTATGAAGCGTTCGGGCCGAGCAGGCCGGTGGTACCGCTGCACTGGCAAGGAGCAGAAGTACCCGGGCGATCCGATGTGCTCGTGCGACATGGTCGACGCCGACGCGGTCGAGCGCACGGTTTGGAGCGAGGTGGTCAAGCTGCTGGAGGACCCAGCCCGCCTCGAAGCGATGGCCGCAGAGTGGGTCGGCATGGCTGCTGGCGAACAGCCCGACTTCGAGAACCGTCTGACTGGCCTCGACGCTCAGATCGCCACTGTCGAGCAGGCCATCACCGCCACCACCGTCGACTACGCAAAGGCGGGGCTGCCCGCCGTCGCGGTGAAGGCGGCCACCCAGAAGCTCAACGAGGAGCTGGACCAGCTCCGATCGATGCGAGCCGAAGCAGCCTCCTGGGCGCAGCAGACGCAGGCTGCCGAGCAGCGTGCTAACGACCTCGCCGCCCTGGCCACCGCCGCGCGTGAGCGGCTCGCCGACATGACGCCTGCCGAACAGGCAGAGGTGCTGGCGCTGCTGGACGTGAAAGTGACGATCACGGGTCCCATCCCCAGGCCCAGGGTCGGGCTTGCCTGCTCGATGGCCGAGTGGTTCAAGACCCACGAACGGCTTGTGCCAGACACTCTTACGGATGAGGAATGGGCGCTGGCCGAGCCGATCGTGAAAGCGTGGGAACCGCCCAACCACAGGTGCCGCCCTGGCCGGGTGATGCTCGATGCGATGTTCTACAAGGCGCGTACGGGCGTGCTGTGGCAGGACCTTCCCGACCAGTTCGGTGCGTGGAAGGGCGTCCACTCCCGTTATAAGACGTGGCGCACCTGCGGCGTCTGGGACGAGATTATGGCGGTGCTCCCGAACGCTGGCCAGCCCGTGTGGGTTCCCAACCTCGTGCCGCCCCTGCGCATCGAGGGTCGCGTTGACCCCCGCCTCCTGACCACCGAGGAAGAAGCGGTACCCGTGGAAATGGGCCTGCCCGGGCCGGCCACCAGCGGGCTGTCCGCCGGGGTGCACGGACTGCTGCGGGGGGACGCGGTGCTCGTCACCGATGCCGCCGAGGTCGTCGAACTCGTCGGGGACATGGGGCAGCTGGCGCCCGACCGCCGCGGGCCCGTGCTGCCCCGGGACCTGCTGGAACCCGACGCCCGGCGGGTGCTCGCCGCGCTGCCGGGCCGTGGCGCGGTGTCGCCCGGCGTGATCGCGCGGGGCGCGCAGACCACGCGGGACGACGCGGTCGCGAGACTGTACGAACTCCGCGCACTTGGTTACGTCGAACGACACGGCGACAGCTGGAAGTTGACACGCCAGGCGATGATCTCCGTCCGCGCGGGTCGCGAGCGTTGCTGACGGAGCGTGTTCGGCCGTCCGGGGGAAGCCTGACACCTGTGCAAATTCCCGCAGTTGGCACCCTCGGGCGGTTACGGACGGCAACCGGAGCGACACGGTGGGATGGCCCGGGGGACGTGCCCGCGCGCGCGTTCCCCGCCGGACTTCGCTCACCGCGACAGTCCAGTCACGCTACGCTCACGTGGATTCCCACGCACTTCATGTACTTCACGGCAGAACGGCACAAGGCGACGAATGCCCCAGCACACCTCCGGGTCCGACCGGGCGGCGATCCCCCCAGCCGCCCGTGACGGTGGCAGCGTGCGGCCGCCCGCTCCCTCGACGCTCGACGAGCTGTGGCGGTCGTACAAGGACACGGGCGACGAGCGGCTGCGGGAGCAGCTGATCCTGCACTACTCGCCGCTGGTGAAGTACGTGGCGGGGCGGGTGAGCGTCGGTCTGCCGGCCAACGTCGAGCAGGCGGACTTCGTGTCCTCGGGGGTCTTCGGGCTCATCGACGCCATCGAGAAGTTCGACATCGACCGGGAGATCAAGTTCGAGACATACGCGATCACCCGGATCCGGGGCGCGATGATCGACGAGCTCCGCGCGCTGGACTGGATTCCGCGGTCGGTGCGGCAGAAGGCGCGGAACGTGGAGCGGGCGTACGCGACGCTGGAGGCCCGCCTCAGACGGACACCGTCGGAGGGGGAGGTCGCCGGCGAGATGGGCATCGCCGTCGACGAACTGCATGCCGTCTTCAGCCAGTTGTCGCTGGCCAACGTGGTGGCGCTGGAGGAGCTGCTGCATGTCGGGGGAGAGGGCGGCGACCGGCTCAGCCTCATGGACACACTGGAGGACACCGCCGCGGACAACCCCGTGGAGGTGGCCGAGGACCGCGAGCTCAGACGGTTTCTGGCGCGGGCGATCAACACGCTGCCCGAGCGGGAGAAGACCGTGGTCACGTTGTACTACTACGAGGGCCTCACGCTCGCCGAGATCGGGAACGTGCTGGGTGTGACCGAGAGCCGGGTCAGCCAGATCCACACCAAGTCCGTGCTGCAGCTGCGGGCGAAGCTGGCGAGTTTCGGGCGCTGAGCGGGTCGCGGAGTGGGCCGTCGAGCGTCGGGCGGCCCCGGGTCTCTCCCGGCGACGCCCGGCACTCTCCCCGCGATGTCCCGGATCTCTCCCGGCGATGTGAGGAGTCGTTCCCGTCCGGGGTGGCTCGTCCGTAAAGTGGTTGACGTGCCAAGGATTCGAGCGGCCTCCGTGGCCGAGCACCGGTCGATGCAGCGAGCCGCCCTGCTGGACGCGGCCCGGTCGTTGCTGTCCGAGGGCGGGACGGAGGCGCTGACGTTCCCCGCTCTCGCCGAGCGGACGGGGCTGGCGCGGTCATCCGTGTACGAGTACTTCCGGTCGCGGGCCGCGGTCGTCGAGGAGCTGTGCCGGGTCGACTTCCCCGTGTGGGCCGCGGAGGTCTCGGCGGCCATGGAGCGGGCCGGATCGGCCGAGGGCAAGGTCGAGGCGTACGTACGGCAGCAGCTGGTGCTGGTGGGGGACCGGCGGCACCGCGCCGTGGTGGCGATCTCCGCCAGTGAGCTGGACGCGGGGGCCCGGGAGAAGATCCGGGCGGCGCACGGCGGGCTGGTGGCGATGATCGTCGAGGCGCTCGGGGAGATGGGGCACGCGGAGCCCCGGCTGGCCGCGATGCTGCTGCAGGGCGTGGTCGACGCGGCCGTACGGCGGATCGAGCTGGGGGCGGCTGAGGAGCCGGCGGCGATCACCGACGCGGCGGTGGCCATGGCGCTGCGGGGAGTCCGCGGCTAGGCAATGACCGTTCGGACCGGTCGGACCGTTCGGACCGTTTGGACCGGTCACCGAATCCGCGCCGCGCCGGGCAGGTCCTCGGGCAGGGGTACGCCCAGGACCGGCAGGAGTCTCGACGGTCCGCCGTTCAGCAGCCAGGGCGGGAGCAGCGACAGCGGGTCCAGGTAGACGGTGCCCCGGAGCAGGCCCCAGTGCACACACGCGGTCGCGCAGTGGGAACCCGTCGGCTCCACCGTCCCCAGGACCTCTCCCGGCTTCACCTCGTCGCCCTTGCGCACCGAGGCCCGTACCGGCTCGTACGTGGTCCGCAGATCCGTCCCGGCCAGCTCCACGGAGACCACGCCCCGTCCTGCCACCCGGCCCGCGTAGGAGACCCGGCCCGCCGCCACGGCCCGAACCGGAGTTCCGGCCTGCGCCGCCAGGTCCACGCCCCGGTGGCCCCGGCCGTACACCGTCGCCGGTGGCTCCCAGCCCCGTACGACCACGGGGCGCGTGCCCACCGGCCAGGCGCGGCCGATCGAGGGAACCGGGGCGCCGGGTTCGGCGGGTGGGGGCAGGGCGTCCGCCCAGGCCCAGGGGGCGAGAACCGCCAGGGTCAGGCCCAGCAGCACCGCCCACGCACATCGCCCGTATCGCATCGCTCGCATGCGAGAACCGTCCCGCACCCCGCCGATCGCCGCCGGAGCCTGTGGACTACTCGCCGGTTGTGGACAGCGGCGTCACCCGGTACCTCGCGGGTCCCGTACACTTCTTCTGGCGATCCGGGTCACCGGGTCGACTTCGCACGCCCCGACATCGGGCCGCCACACGGTCGGTGTCAGCGCCTCTCGGTCCCTCGTGGCAAGGCGCATCGCGGGCGTCAGGCGCGGGAGCCGTCCGGTCCCCGCGGCACAACCGAGAAATTCAAGGAGATACGGCCATGGCCGTCGTCACGATGCGGGAGCTGCTGGAGAGCGGCGTCCACTTCGGTCACCAGACCCGTCGCTGGAACCCGAAGATGAAGCGCTTCATCTTCACCGAGCGCAACGGCATCTACATCATCGACCTGCTCCAGTCGCTGTCGTACATCGACCGCGCCTACGAGTTCGTCAAGGAGACCGTCGCCCACGGCGGCACGGTCATGTTCGTCGGCACGAAGAAGCAGGCGCAGGAGGCCATCGCGGAGCAGGCCACCCGCGTCGGCATGCCCTACGTCAACCAGCGCTGGCTGGGCGGCATGCTCACCAACTTCTCCACCGTCTACAAGCGTCTGCAGCGCCTCAAGGAGCTCGAGCAGATCGACTTCGAGGACGTCGCGGCCTCGGGTCTCACCAAGAAGGAGCTTCTCGTGCTCTCGCGCGAGAAGGCCAAGCTGGAGAAGACCCTCGGTGGTATCCGCGAGATGCAGAAGGTGCCCAGCGCCGTCTGGATCGTGGACACCAAGAAGGAGCACATCGCGGTCGGCGAGGCCCGGAAGCTCAACATCCCGGTCGTCGCCATCCTCGACACCAACTGCGACCCCGACGAGGTCGACTACAAGATCCCGGGCAACGACGACGCGATCCGCTCCGTCACCCTGCTCACCCGTGTGATCGCCGACGCCGTCGCCGAGGGCCTCATCGCCCGCAGCGGTGTGGCCACCGAGGGCAAGGGCGAGAAGGCCGCGGGCGAGCCGCTGGCCGAGTGGGAGCGCGACCTGCTCGAGGGCGAGAAGAAGGCGGACTCCGACGAGGCTGCCGAGAAGCCCGCCGAGGCCGCCGCTGAGGCTCCGGTCGCCGAGGCCCCCGCCGCCGAGGTCGAGGCCGCCGAGGTCGAGGCTCCGGCCGCCGAGGCTGAGACCGAGGCTCCGGCCGCGGACGCCGAGCAGGCCTGACCCGACAGCGTCAGAGGTTGACGGCGGGGGCGGCGTGAAGTCCGCCCCCGCCGTTCACCCGTAGGTCAGCGGCGAGTCAGCGGCCCCCGGCTACATGGGGGCCGTAGACCCCGTAGATCTTCGATCTTCCAGACTTCGAGAAAGATTCACAGACTCATGGCGAACTACACCGCCGCCGACGTCAAGAAGCTTCGTGAGCTCACCGGCGCCGGCATGATGGACTGCAAGAAGGCGCTGGACGAGGCCGAGGGCAACGTCGACAAGGCCGTCGAGGCGCTCCGTATCAAGGGCCAGAAGGGCGTCGCCAAGCGCGAGGGCCGCTCCGCCGAGAACGGCGCCGTGGTCTCGATCATCGCCGACGACAACACCTCCGGTGTCCTGGTCGAGCTGAAGTGCGAGACGGACTTCGTCGCCAAGGGCGAGAAGTTCCAGGCCGTCGCGAACCAGATCGCGCAGCACGTCGCCGCGACCTCCCCGGCCGACCTCGAGGCCCTGCTCGCCTCCGAGATCGAGGCCGGCAAGACCGTCCAGGCGTTCGTGGACGAGGCCAACGCCAACCTCGGCGAGAAGATCGTCCTGGACCGCTTCGCGCAGTTCGCCGACGGCTTCGTCTTCTCCTACATGCACCGCACCATGCCCGACCTGCCCCCGCAGATCGGTGTCCTGGTCGAGCTGGACAAGGCCGACGCCGACCTGGCCAAGGGCATCGCCCAGCACATCGCCGCCTTCGCGCCGAAGTACCTCTCCAAGGAGGACGTGCCGGCCGAGGTCGTCGAGTCCGAGCGCCGCGTCGCCGAGGAGACCACCCGCGCCGAGGGCAAGCCCGAGGCCGCCCTGCCGAAGATCGTCGAGGGTCGCCTCAACGGCTTCTTCAAGGACGCCACGCTGCTCGGCCAGCCGTACGCGCTCGACAACAAGAAGTCGGTCCAGAAGGTCCTGGACGAGGCCGGTGTCACCCTGAAGCGCTTCACGCGCATCAAGGTCGGCATCTGACTCCGTACCGCGACGGGCGCGCGACCCCGATAGGGTCGTATGCGGTCGTCCACGGCTGACGGACGACAGCAGATCTGACGAGGAGGCCATTGCCGAGCACGGGTTGCGAACGACACCCCACCGGCAATGGCCTTCTTCGTATGTGCACCAGGTGAAAGAGGCGGGATCCCGATGACCACCAAGCCCCAGAAGAGCGACGACGGCAAAGTACACGGCCGGTTTCTGCTGAAGCTGTCCGGTGAGGCCTTCTCCGGCGGCGGGGGCCTGGGTGTGGACCCCGACGTGGTGCACAAGATCGCCCGTGAGATCGCGGCCGTCGTCCGCGACGGCGCCCAGGTCGCGGTCGTCATCGGCGGCGGCAACTTCTTCCGCGGCGCCGAACTCCAGCAGCGCGGAATGGACCGGGCCCGCTCGGACTACATGGGCATGCTCGGCACCGTGATGAACTGCCTCGCCCTCCAGGACTTCCTGGAGAAGGAGGGCATCGACTCCCGGGTGCAGACCGCCATCACCATGGGGCAGGTCGCCGAGCCGTACATCCCGCTGCGCGCCGTGCGCCACCTGGAGAAGGGCCGAGTGGTCATCTTCGGCGCCGGCATGGGAATGCCGTACTTCTCCACCGACACCACCGCCGCCCAGCGCGCCCTGGAGATCGACGCCGAGGCGCTGCTGATGGGCAAGAACGGCGTGGACGGGGTCTACGACTCCGACCCCAAGCGCAACCCCGACGCCGTCAAGTTCGACTCCCTCGGCTACGGCGAGGTCATCACCCGCGACCTCAAGGTCGCCGACGCCACCGCGATCACGCTGTGCCGCGACAACAAGCTCCCGATCCTCGTCTTCGAGCTTCTGGCCGAGGGCAATATCGCCCGCGCCGTCAAGGGTGAGAAGATCGGCACGCTGGTGGGTGAGCAGGACAGCCGGGACTGATCAGCAACACCCGTGGACCCTGACCGGGGGATGGACAATGTCCCGCAGGTCGGGAACCGTGCAGGAAGAAGACGCGACGCAGCCGGCCGCCGCCCCCACGCATACGGAACAGCAGCCGGGCCTACTCAAGACACGCAGGAGCAAGTGGTGATCGAAGAGACCCTCCTCGAGGCCGAGGAGAAGATGGAGAAGGCCGTCGTGGTCGCCAAGGAGGACTTCGCCGCGATCCGCACCGGTCGTGCGCACCCGGCGATGTTCAACAAGATCGTGGCCGACTACTACGGCGCGCCGACGCCGATCAACCAGCTGGCTTCGTTCTCCGTGCCGGAGCCGCGCATGGCGGTCGTGACCCCGTTCGACAAGACGGCCCTGCGCAACATCGAGCAGGCCATCCGCGACTCCGACCTGGGCGTCAACCCGAGCAACGACGGCAACATCATCCGTGTGGTGTTCCCGGAGCTCACCGAGGAACGCCGCCGCGACTACATCAAGGTCGCCAAGGGCAAGGCCGAGGACGCGCGCGTGTCCATCCGCGCGGTGCGCCGCAAGGCCAAGGACGCCATCGACAAGCTGATCAAGGACGGCGAGGTCGGCGAGGACGAGGGCCGCCGCGCCGAGAAGGAGCTCGACGACTCCACCCACAAGTACGTGGCCCAGGTGGACGAGCTCCTGAAGCACAAGGAAGCGGAGCTGCTCGAGGTCTGATGAACGACTCTTCCTGGGGAGCGCCGCCACAGCACGGGTACTGGGGGCCGTCCGACCAGGGGCCTGTCCAGGGGGCTGCCCCGGCGGGTCCCGCGTACGATGCGCCTGAGGCGCAGCAGACTCGCCCCATGCCCATCGTGCCCGACGTGCCCGCGTATGGCGGAGACCAGGATGACGACCGGGGGGCTGCTCGGCTGAGCGGCCCCTTGTTCCGCGACGAATCGCCGCAGGCGCAGTCCTACGAACAGCCCTACGAACAGTCCTACGAACAGTCCTACGAGCAGACCTACGACGTGCCGCAGTCGCCGCCCCAGCCGGTGGCGCAGCAGAATCCGGAGCCCATGCCCGACGCCCCGCAGCCGGCGCCCGCGCCGCAGAAGAAGAGCGCGGGGCGCGACCTGGGTGCGGCCATAGGGGTCGGCGTCGGGCTGGGCGTGGTGATCATCGCGTCGCTGTTCGTCGTCAAGGCCGTCTTCGTCGGCGTGATCGCGGTCGCGGTGGTCGTCGGTCTGTGGGAGCTGACCAGTCGGCTCCAGGAGCGCAAGGGCATCAAGGCGCCCCTGGTACCGCTGGCTCTCGGTGGCGCGGCGATGGTCGTCGCCGGGTATGTGCGGGGCGCCGAGGGGGCCTGGGTCGCCATGGCGCTCACGGCGCTCGCGGTCCTCGTATGGCGTATGACGGAGCCACCGGAGGGCTACCTCAAGGACGTCACGGCGGGCGTCTTCGCGGCGTTCTACGTCCCGTTCCTGGCGACGTTCGTGGCCATGATGCTGACGGCCGACGACGGCCCCTGGCGGGTTCTGACGTTCCTGCTGCTCACCGTGGTGAGCGACACGGGTGCGTACGCCGTCGGCTGGCGCTTCGGCAGCCACAAGCTGGCTCCCCGCATCAGCCCCGGCAAGACCCGTGAGGGCCTGCTGGGCGCGGTGTCCTTCGCGATGGTGGCGGGCGCGCTGTGCATGCAGTTCCTGATCGACGACGGTTCCTGGTGGCAGGGCCTGCTCCTCGGCCTCGCGGTCGCGGCCAGCGCCACGCTGGGCGACCTCGGCGAGTCGATGATCAAACGCGACCTGGGCATCAAGGACATGGGCACCCTGCTCCCGGGCCACGGCGGCATCATGGACCGCCTGGACTCGCTGCTGCCCACGGCGCCGGTGGTGTGGCTGCTGCTGGTTCTGTTCGTGGGGTCCGGCTGAGGGATCCGGGGGTCCCGCTCGTTCGATGGCGTGGGCGTCGGCCGAGTGGGACGATTCCGGTGTAAACCCTCCAAGGGGGTCATGCCATGACCATCATCCGAGAATCCGTCGACGTCGACCGCGCCGCGGAAGATGTCTACGCGTATGTGATCGACCCGTCCCACATGCCGGAATGGCAGCTGAGCGCGGTCTCCGCGGAGCGGCTCGACGAGGGTCCGCTCCACACCGGCTCCCAGGTCAGGGTCACCCGCCGCATAGGACGCCGCGAGATCCCGATGACGATGGAGTACACCGAGTACGACCCACCGCACAGCTGGACCGTGCGGGGCATCGACGGTCCGATCAGGGGCAACTTCCACGGCGAGGTCGAGCCGATCGACGACGGCCGCCGAGCCCGCGTGACCATGGAGCTCGACTTCGAGGGACACGGCGTGGGCAAGGTCCTGCTGCCCCTCGTCGTACGTCCCCAGGTCCGCAAGGAGTTGCCACGCAACGAGCAACTGCTCAAGGACAGGCTGGAGCACGGGGCCGCCTAGGGCGTGTTGCGAAAGTCCCGCCTGCCGCTCGACGCCTGGCACGCACTCTCGCCGCACCGGGCGGAACCCACGTACAACCAGTACGAGGGCTTCCGCCCGGCACGCCGAGAGCACGCTCCCCCACGCTCGAACAACCTCGCGCGGGGGGACCCCATGACGCTGCCCGGCCCGCCCTCCGGGCGGACGACGGGATTTTCGCAACACGCCCTGGCGGCTCACGAGGTGCACACGTCCTTCAGCTTGCCGGCCGCCTCGTCGATCTTCGAGGAGTCCGGGTTCTCCCCGTTCAGGACGGCCTTGTTGTAGTCGGCGACGGCCCGGTTCAGGTCGTCCACGGCCTTGCCGACCTTGCCGTCGTCCGCCTTGGCGTCGATCTTGTCGAGGTTCTTCTCGATGGTGTCGATGGACTCGTCGGTCCGCGAGGGGTCGGCGGCCGCGTCCCGCCCGGCCTCGTGGATCGCCTTCAGACTGTCCGCGATGGTGTCGTAGTTCCGGGCGCAGTCCAGCGAGTTGTCGACGTCGTCGGGATTGCAGCCGGTCACGAGCCCGGCGGTCAGCGCGACGGCTGCCGCGGCGGTGGCGAGGGTGGTGATACGACGTCGGCGACGACGGTTGGCGGCCATGGACGGTCTCCTCCGAAAGACGTGGCGCCGTATGCGTGGCGCTGTGTGCCCCCTACGATCCCGGCGCTCCGCCACCACCACGAGGAACCCTCCACCCGGATCGGGGGTGTAGCCCGCTACACCCCCGCCCCGACGACCGGGAAGGAGAGGCGCGGCGATCTGCGACACTGGTACAGCCATGCCTAAGCCCGGAGAACTCACATTCGTCGCCCCCCGCGGAGCCCAGAAGCCGCCGCGGCATCTTGCCGATCTCACGCCTGCCGAGCGCAAGGAGGCGGTTGCCGAGATCGGTGAGAAGCCGTTTCGCGCCAAGCAGCTCTCGCAGCACTACTTCGCGCGCTACGCGCACGACCCGGCGGAGTGGACCGACATCCCGGCCGCGGCGCGCCCCAAGCTGCGGGAGGCGCTGCTTCCCGAGCTGATGACCGTCGTACGGCATCTGTCGACCGACCAGGGGACCACGCGCAAGACGCTGTGGCGGCTGTTCGACGGGACGCTCGTCGAGTCCGTGCTGATGCGGTACCCGGACCGGGTGACCATGTGTATCAGCTCACAGGCCGGATGCGGTATGAACTGTCCGTTCTGCGCCACCGGACAGGCCGGTCTCGACCGGAATCTGTCCACCGCCGAGATCGTGCATCAGATCGTCGACGGGATGCGGGCGCTCAGGGACGGAGAGGTGCCGGGCGGGCCCGCGCGGCTGTCCAACATCGTCTTCATGGGGATGGGCGAGCCGCTCGCCAACTACAAGCGCGTGGTCGGCGCCGTCCGAGCCCTCACCGACCCCAGCCCCGACGGGCTCGGGCTCTCGCAGCGCGGTATCACCGTCTCGACCGTCGGACTGGTCCCGGCCATCCACCGGTTCGCCGACGAGGGCTTCAAGTGCCGGCTCGCCATCTCGCTGCACGCCCCGGACGACGAGCTGCGCGACACCCTCGTCCCCGTGAACACGCGGTGGAAGGTGCGCGAGGTCCTCGACGCCGGGTTCGAGTACGTCGAGAAGAGCGGACGGCGGCTGAGCATCGAGTACGCGCTCATCCGCGACATCAATGACCAGGCCTGGCGCGGAGACCGACTCGGGCGGCTGCTCCGGGGCAAGCCGGTGCACGTCAACCTCATTCCGCTCAACCCGACCCCCGGCTCGAAGTGGACCGCGTCCCGGCCGGCGGACGAGAAGGCGTTCGTCGAGGCCATCGCCGCGCACGGTGTGCCGGTGACCATCCGGGACACCCGTGGTCAGGAGATCGACGGGGCCTGTGGACAGCTCGCCGCCACCGAGCGGTAACCTGACCGGGTCATACGCACATCTTCGTTCGCACGTCTTCGTTTCGTACGACATCTTCATATCCGACAGGGGAGCGCGACAGCGCTGAGAGTGCGGCGATCGGGCCGCAGACCCTCTGAACCTCGCCCAGGTCATTCTGGGTAGGAAGTTCGGTCATCACCGTGAACATCAAGAAGTATGCGGCTGCCGTCGTCGGCCTCGGTCTCGTCACGCTGTCCGCGTGCGGGTCGGGGTCCGGCGGCAGCGGATCGGCCGGCGGCTCCAAGACGGTCACCCTCGTCAGCCATGACTCATGGGCCGTCTCGAAGAACGTCCTCGCCGACTTCGAGAAGCAGTCCGGCTACAAGGTCAGGGTCCTCAAGAGCGGCGACGCCGGACAGGCCGTCAACAAGGCGATCCTCACCAAGGACAACCCCCAGGGCGACGTCTTCTTCGGGGTCGACAACACCCTCCTCTCGCGGGCCCTCGACAACGGACTCTTCCAGTCCTACGAGGCCAAGGGCGCCGACGCCATCCTGTCCCCCTACCGCGTCGACCAGGACAAGCACCGGGTCACCCCCATCGACTACGGCGACATCTGCGTCAACTACGACAAGGCCTACTTCAGCGAGCACAAGCTGACCCCGCCCCAGTCGTTCGACGACCTGATCAAGCCGGCGTACAAGAACCTCCTCGTCACCGAGAACGCCTCCACCTCCTCGCCCGGCCTCGGCTTCCTGCTCGGCACCGCCGCCCGGTACGGCGATGGGGGCACCTCCCGCTCGAGCGAAGCCGAGAGTGGGGGAGGCTGGCAGGACTACTGGAAGAAGCTCAAGGCCAACGGCGTCAAGGTCGTCGACGGCTGGGAGCAGGCCTACAACGAGGAGTTCTCGGGCTCGGCCGGCGGCAGGAAGGCCAAGGCGGACCGCCCGCTCGTCGTCTCCTACGCCTCCTCCCCGCCCGCCGAGGTCGTCTTCGCCGACCCGCGCCCGAAGACCGCGCCGACGGGAGTGTCGTACGGGACCTGCTTCCGGCAGATCGAGTACGCGGGGCTGCTGAGCAACGCGAAGAACACCAAGGGCGGCAAGGCCTTCATCGACTTCCTGGTGGGCAAGGAGTTCCAGGAGGACATGCCGCTGAACATGTTCGTCTACCCGGTCGTCCAGGGGGCGGCCGTGCCCAAGGAGTTCACCGAGTACGGTCCCGCGGCCAAGGACCCCGAGACCATGGCGCCGACGAAGATCGCCGCCGACCGTGACCAGTGGGTCAAGTCGTGGACGTCGCTCGTACTGAGGTAGCGCCCCGGCCCTCCAGGACCAGGGTCTCGCGCGGGAACGCGGCGCGGCTCGGGCTGATGGCCCTGCCCGTCGCGTTCTTCGCGGTGTTCTTCGCCTGGCCCGTCGCCGCGATCGTGGCGCGCGGGCTGAAGGTGGACGGGACCTGGCGGTTCGGCCGGCTCCTGGACGTCGTCACCCAGTCCGACATCCGGCACGTCCTGTGGTTCACCACCTGGCAGGCGCTCGCCTCCACCGCGCTCACGCTGCTGATCGCGCTCCCGGGCGCGTACGTCTTCGCGCGCTTCGACTTCCCCGGCAAGCAGGTGCTGCGGGCCGTCGTCACCGTTCCCTTCGTACTGCCGACGGTCGTCGTCGGTACGGCGTTCCTCGCGCTCGTCGGACGCGGCGGACTGCTCGACGAGTGGTGGGGCGTACGGCTGGACACCACCGTGTGGGCCATTCTGCTGGCGCATGTCTTCTTCAACTACGCGGTCGTCGTACGGACGGTGGGCGGGCTGTGGGCCGGGCTCGACCCCCGGCAGGAGGAGGCGGCACGGATGCTGGGCGCGTCGCCGCCGGCCGCCTGGCGCAGGGTCACACTCCCGGCCCTCGCCCCCGCGGTGGCCGCCGCCGCGCTGATGGTGTTCCTGTTCACCTTCACCTCCTTCGGTGTGGTGCAGATCCTCGGGGGACCCACCTTCTCCACCCTGGAGGTGGAGATCTACCGGCAGACCTCCGAGATCTTCGACCTCTCCACGGCCGCCGTCCTCACCCTCGTCCAGTTCGTGGCCGTCGGCGCGATCCTCGCCGTGCACGCGTGGACGGTACGGCGCCGGGAGAGCGCCCTGCGTCTGGTGGACCCCGGTGTCACGGCCCGCCGGCCGCGCGGGGCCGGACAGTGGGCGCTGCTCGCCGGGGTCCTCGCCACGATCGCCGTACTCCTCGTGCTGCCGCTGGCCGTGCTGGTGCGGCGGTCCCTGGACGCCCCGGACTTCGGCTACTACCGGGCGCTCACCGGCGACGCCTCCGGCACCTTCCTCGTCCCGCCGATCGACGCGATCGGCAACTCCCTCCGCTACGCCCTCGCCGCGACCGTCATCGCGGTGGTGATCGGCGGCCTGGCCGCGGCGGCCCTCGCCCGCAGGGACGCCGGCCGGCTGGTCCGCGGCTTCGACGCCCTGCTGATGCTGCCGCTGGGCGTCTCCGCGGTGACCGTCGGCTTCGGCTTCCTGATCGCCCTCGACGAGCCGCCGCTGGACCTGAGGTCCTCCTGGATCCTGGTGCCGCTCGCCCAGGCGCTGGTGGGCGCCCCCTTCGTCGTACGGACCATGCTGCCCGTCCTGCGGGCCGTGGACGTCCGGCTGCGTGAGGCGGCGGCCGTGCTCGGGGCGTCGCCCTGGCGGGTGTGGCGGGAGGTCGATCTGCCGATGGTGCGGCGGGCGCTGCTGGTCGCCGCCGGGTTCGCCTTCGCCGTGTCGCTGGGGGAGTTCGGGGCGACCGTGTTCATCGCGCGGCCCGACAACCCGACCCTGCCGGTCGCCGTGGCCCGGCTGCTCGGGCGGCCCGGTGATCTCAACTACGGCCAGGCGATGGCCCTCTCGACGATTCTGATGGTGGTGTGCGCGGTGGCGCTGCTGGTCCTCGAGCGGCTGCGCACCGACCGGACCGGGGAGTTCTAGATGCTGCTGAGCCTTCAGGACGCCACGGTCCGCTTCGGCGGGCGGGCCGCGCTCGACGCGGTCTCCCTGGACGTCGCCGAGCACGAGGTGGTGTGTGTGCTCGGGCCGAGCGGCAGCGGCAAGTCGACGCTGCTGCGCGCGGTGGCCGGGCTGCAGGTGCTGGACTCGGGGCGGGTGCTGCTCGACGGGCGGGACCGGACGGGGACGCCCGCGCACAGGCGGGGCGTCGGGCTGATGTTCCAGGACCATCAGCTCTTCCCGCAGCGGGACGTGGGCGGCAATGTCGCGTTCGGACTGCGGATGCACGGGGTCGCGCGCACCCGACAGGACGAGCGGGTACGGGAGTTGCTGGAGCTGGTCGGTCTCCCCGGCGCCGCCCGCCGGGCCGTCGCGTCGCTCTCCGGCGGTGAACAGCAGCGGGTGGCGCTCGCCCGGGCGCTCGCCCCCCGCCCCCGTCTGCTGATGCTGGACGAGCCGCTCGGGCAGCTCGACCGTTCGCTGCGGGAGCGGCTGGTCGTGGAACTCCGGGAGCTGTTCGGCCGGTTGGGGACGACCGTGCTCGCCGTGACGCACGACCAGGGCGAGGCCTTCGCGCTGGCCGACCGGGTCGTGGTGATGCGGGACGGGCGGATCGCCCAGTCCGGTACACCGCTCGAGGTCTGGCAGCGGCCGGCCGACGAGTTCGTGGCCCGGTTCCTCGGCTTCGACAACGTGGTCGAGGCAACCGTGACCGGCGAGGCCGCCCACACCCCGTGGGGCAAGGTGCCGGTGCCCCGGGACGCCCCTCAGGGGCCCCGCACGCTCCTCGTGCGGCCCGCCGGGGTACGGCTCGTGGCGGCCGACGAGGGCCTGAGCTGCACGGTCGCCGCACGCACCTTCCGGGGCACCCATGTCGCCGTACAGCTGCAGCCGGAGGAGGCGCCCCGGCTGGAGGCGGCGTGTGCGCTGCGGGCGGCGCCGGAGGTCGGGGAGACGGTCGGAGTGGAGTTCGACGCGGCCGAAATCGTGGTGCTCGGCTGACGGTGTGTCCCTAGGGCGTGTTGCGAAAGTCCCGCCTGCCGGGCGACGCCTGGCACGCACTCTCGCCGCACCGGGCGAAAACCCACGTACAACCAGTACGAGGG